>CANCKV010000380.1 GCA_947378615.1 Chitinophagaceae bacterium
CTGTTCTGGAGGTTTCCAGAGACTATATGAAAACCTCCAAGGTGAGTATGTAAACCTTCAGAGACCCTCTGTAGATTTACATAGCACCTTGGGAAACCTCCAAAGAGTATCTGAAGACCTCCAAAATGAGTATCATCCTGCACTATGCAGCCCCTTGCAATGATGAACAGTAGCGATTTGTGAAAAGAAGGAGTAAATAAAATGCTTAAAGAAAGGATATGAAGTTGAGTGATTGCTGCCATTTCCCACGGGAGGGGTTTTGACTTGCGCAACCACTTTTTTTAATAACATGGCATTAGGTTCAAAGTGATGTTACTTCCCACCAAATAAAGTTACCCACAATGGGCATTTTTAGCAAAATAGTTTTTGTTAGGAGGCAAAAGAAACGATTCCCTAGCTGCACCAATCCACTAAATGGCAATCGTTTTGTTTTTGATAAAAATTCAAAAAGATTAAACTCAAAGAGGAACAAAAAGGTAAAAAGGACTCACATTAAATCGCATATCTCTAGAATAGAAAATAACTCATTTGATAAACGGCTATCTACAATGATGAAAATAATTCAAACTGAACTAAGCGTACGCTTGAAGATTACATTAGTATTGTAATTGTTTGACGTCTAACCCAAGAACTTACGAATTAACTTACAGCTCGAAAATCAGTGTATATACAACGCCCGGCTAATGAAAGGGTTTTAATTGGATTTGCTAAAATATTAAAAGTAGAAATTTCGAACATCTATCCTACTTCATTTAATTTTCTTGTTGCCTTTTTGATAAAACCTCCTTCCTTAATATTTTATCTTTTTTACTACTACAATACTTTTAAGTTTGCAGCATTAATTATTGTTCATGAGTAAGAAGGTATTATCTGTATTGTTGTTGCTGATGATTGGCACTAAAATGGTTTTGCTAACTAGCTGTGCAGGTATTATTCCCCCGAGTGGAGGGCCGAAGGATACGATTCCTCCAAAATTGGTCATGTCTATCCCTCGTGATAGTGCTACAAATGTGAAGAGTCAGAAACTAGTACTCACTTTCGATGAATTTGTAGAATTGAAAGAAGTCTCTCAGAATGTAATCTTTTCACCTAATCCAAAGAAAACGCCTCTAGTAGAATATAAATTAAAGAATATCACTATCAAAGTGCGAGATAGTCTCGAACCAAATACGACCTACAGCATCAATTTTGGTAATGGCATCAAGGATATAAATGAGGGAAATACGCTAAAAGAATTTACCTACCTATTTTCTACGGGAAACAAAATTGCTGACGGGACCTTTTCAGGTAAGGCGATTCTTGCAGAAACAGGAAGAATTGATAGTTCACTTATTGTTATCCTTCATAAGAACCTGAATGATACGGCAATTTATAAAAGCAGTCCACGTTATATTGCTAAGATTGATGGTAAGGGCAATTTTATTTTCCGAAATATAGAAGTGGGCAGTTACAATGCTTTTGTTTTGCCAAATGATTACACGAAAAAGTATGATGACAGCACAAAACTATTTGGATTTATGGATAGTGTATTAGTTGTTTCAAATGCCACACCCGAAAATACATTTTATATTTATCAAGAAGAAAAGGTAAAAGAGAAGCCTAGAATAAGTAATTCGTCGAATAATAATAAAAACGGAAAAGAGGAAAAAAAGGAAGACAAGAAGCTTAAATATAGCAGTAACCTAGAGGGAATTTCGCAGGACTTACTCGGTAACCTGCAGATAACTTTTAATCGGAAATTGAAGACATTTGATTCTACCAAAATTACACTGTGTGATACTTTTTATAATCCAATCAGCGATGCCAAGTTTAGTTTGGATACGGGAAATACAATTATCAAAATCAGTTATCCGTGGAGGGAAGCACAACACTTTCGTTTAGTCATGCAAAAAGAAGTGGTTTACGATACTAATGGAACGGCACTGACTAAAGGGGATACACTAAAATTTATTACAAGGAATGAGTCGGATTATGGTAGTCTCCGTCTGAAATTCATGGGTCTTGACTTTTCAAAGCATCCTGTTTTGCAAATAGTTTCGAATGATCGTATTACAGAGAGTGTACCGTTGACGGGGGAGGTTTTTAAAAGAAAATTATTTAAACCGGGTGATTATACTATTCGCATATTATTAGATAGAAATCAAAATGGCATTTGGGATGCCGGCAACTTCAAGAAGAAATTGCAACCCGAAATTGTTATTGACAAAAATTGGAAACTAAACGTAAAAGGTAATTGGGATAACGAAACTGATGTTAAGTTGTAAGTAGTAGGTATTAAGTTGTAAGTATTAAGTTTTAAGAGTGAATAATAGTCGAAGCAATAATGAACTTGCCGCTTTCTTCAATGAAAAGGCTGAACAATACAATGACATTTCGTTCATTAAGGATGATCCTATTTCAATTCCTCATCGGTTTACTTTGATGCAAGACATTGAAATAGCAGGATTCTTTGCAGCAATACTTGCGTGGGGAAATCGAACGAGTATTATCAATTCCTGTAATCGGTTATTGACATTGATGGACAATCGACCTTATCAGTTTATCATGGATTTGAAAAAACATCCGCCTGATACAATACTTGCCTTATCCTCTTTTGTTCATCGTACTTTCAATGGAACAGATTTACTTTACCTAATAGATTTTCTTCATTATCATTATGCCATTAAAGGCGAAAACTCTTTGGAAACGGCATTTACTAAGTGGTTTTATCCTACTGATGTAGATACAGAAAATGCGTTGAATGGATTTAGACACTACGTCTTTTCAAGTGAAGTTTTTGAAGACATTCCTCAGAGGACTAAGAAACATATTGCTGCACCTTATAAGAAATCGGCTTGCAAGAGATTGAATATGTATTTGAGGTGGATGGTTCGGGCGGATGATAAGGGAGTCGATTTTGGTTTATGGAAAACAATAATGCCTGCGCAATTAGTTTGTCCTATTGATATTCATGTATCGAGAGTAGCCAAACGATTTAATGTTTTGAATAGAAAACAAACAGATTGGCAAGCAGCAATAGAACTCACAAATTACTTGAAACTATTAGATGCAAATGACCCTGTGAAGTATGACTATGCCCTGTTTGGATTAGGCGTTATTGAAAAATATTGTTGAATTTAACTAATAAAAGTAATTATGGATAAGGACATACTACAAATAACTGAAAGTATCAATAAGGAAACGGGGCTTGCACTTGTAAATGTTCCTTCAATGAATATTTTGCGAAATCAATTAGCTGCCTATATCAATGAACTCATCCTTAAGGATTTTGATAAATTGGTATTTATAATGTACCGAATCGACATCAACGAAAAGGCAATCAAACAATTATTGCAGCAAGCGACGACTGTTTCAGCGGGAGAAACAATTGCAGATGCAATCATAGCAAGAGAATCTGAAAAAATTGCGCTGAGAAAAAAACATACTACCTATTCAGATAAGGATTGTAATGAAGAGAAATGGTAACTTTTAGTAAAAAAAAGGCCCATTGAAATACTACTTCATAACATGTAGAATGCCTTTCCGAAAAGAAGTTAACTAGTAGAACGCTAAGATTTTCACCAAGAAAATCAGGAAGATTTAAAAACTTTGTGTTCCTTGTCATTCCATTGATTGCCTTGTGGTAAAATCCCTCACTCATTTGTATTAAAAAAAGCTTGCAATTCTATTGCTTCCTCTGCTTTCATTTTGCCTGCAATGACCAATCTCATTTGTCGCCTTCTTAATGCACCATCAAATAATTTCTTTTCTTCATCAGTTTCAGGAATCAGTATCGGTGCAGCAATTGGTCGATGATTATTTTTAGCATCTAGGGCTACAAAGGTGAAGTAGGCCTCATTACTTGCATAAACAAATTGATGCAAAGGATCCTCTCCCCACGCACGGACATGGATTTCCATAGAAGAATTGAAACTTCTTGAAACCTTTGCCTCTATATGTACAATATTACCCAATTTGATGGGTGTCTTAAAACTAAGACTATCCACAGAAGCAGTCATACAGGGTAAATTGCAATGTTTGGCAGCACTCATTGCAGCAGCAATATCCATCCAATACATTAATCTACCTCCAATGAGATTCCCAAAATGATTGGTATCATTCGGCATCACCATTTCATTCATAATAATAAAACTCTCACTTGCTTTCTTTTCTTTCATAAAGTTCTTTTATACCGTTTTATTTTGACAAGTTTATCAATGTAATATGAGCACTTTTTTTCTGTCAATATAATTCCCATGCCTTATCTCTAGAATATAAACGCCTGAAGCATAGATAGAGGTATCAAA
>CANCKV010000381.1 GCA_947378615.1 Chitinophagaceae bacterium
TAAAGGAATAGAAGTAGCCTGCGAAAAAATGAAAGAAGCGGGAGCAAAACGAGCTTTGGTTTTACCAGTAGGAGGTGCTTTTCATTCTCCTTTAATGGAACCTGCAAAAATTGAATTAGCGGAGGCCATAAAAGCCACCCATTTTAATACCCCTATTTGCCCTGTCTATCAAAATGTAGCAGCAGCAGCAGTGACTGATCCTGCGCAAATCCAACAAAATTTAATAGCACAATTAACAGGTGCAGTGAAGTGGACGCAATCCGTTCAAGCAATGGTAGCAGATGGTGCCACTCAGTTTACCGAAGTAGGTCCAGGCAAAGTATTGCAAGGATTGGTACAAAAGGTTTACAAAGAAGCAGTTGTGAGCGGAGTGCAATAGTAAATTTTCTATTTTTTACATCAAATTAACATAGACTAGAGCAATCTTTGATCATTTAATGCGTTAGTATTTTAATAGTTAGACATACACATATTACAAATATTAATAATATATTGAAGAAAAAACTAATATATTTTCTCATTCTGTTTTTCATTTTATTCAAAGTGGAGGGGCAAACTTTTGAGGTTAAAAGTCCTTATGTAGCAAGCCCTGGTATTAACTGTGATCAAGTAGTTTTTAATTTATCAAATCCGTTTCCACAAGTCATTTATTATAGATTATTTATTTTTAATCCTGTTACACTTGTTTATGATGATAAATCTGAAGGGCTCACTCCACAACCTATTTTAGCAAACGCAACAAGAGAGTCTATTCAAAACACTTCAGGAAAATATAAAGTCATTTTTTATACCGATATTTCTGCAACCATTGAGTTAGGCTTTAGTGTGATTGATGTATTAATTAATCCATCTCCTGTGAGCTACGTGGTTTCAAAAAGTGGTTTTACTTCCTATGATTTTAATTATTGTCAAGGTACTAGTGGCGTAGCAATTTCATTAGGAACTTCTGAAATAGGAGTGAGTTACCAACTATACAAAGATAATAATCCAATTGGGGCTACCATTTTGGCTAATAATACCAATACAATCAATTTTGGAAATCAAACTGCGGGTAGCTATAAAGTTGTGGGTACTAAAAATGGTTGTTCCAAAGATATGTTTGGGTATCCTATTATAAAAGAAAATCCTATTCTGAATGCAAGTGTAATTATTGATGGTGTTTTTTCAATATGCAGTGGAGTGAGTACTACATTTATAGCAATTCCTACCAATGGGGGTAGTGCTCCATTATTTCAATGGAGAAAAAATGGAATTAATATTCCTGGAGCAACCAATTCAAGTTACACTTCTGCTACTTTATCAAATGGAGATGGCATATCAGTTGTTATGACTTCTAATGCGACCCCTTGTTTAGCTTCACCTGTTGTTAGTTCTAATGTCATAAATATGCAAATCATTACATCTGTGAAAGCATCTGTGGTCATAACTTCTAGCGATGCTGATAATATATTTTGCGCTGGATCTAACATTACATTTACGGCCAATTCAACTAATGGGGGAACTGCTCCAATATATCAGTGGAGAAAAAATGGTATAAATTTAACTGGTGCCACAGGATCCACTTTGACAATGAATAATCTACAAAATGGAGATGTGATAGATGTAGTAATGATTTCTAATTTTTCCCCAGCAAATTGTTTGATTGGATCTCCTGCTTTTTCTAATACAATCACAAATACCGTAAATTCGAACTTAACCCCATTAGTAACCATTAGCTCTAATGATATTGATAATATTATTTGTACAGGAACTAGTATTTCATTTACAGCCAATCCAACCAATGGTGGATCTGTTCCAAGCTATCAGTGGAAATTAAATGGGAATAATATTGGGCTAAACGCGCCTACTTTAACATTGAATACAATTATAGATGGAGATGTTATTTCTTTAATGATGACTTCTAATGCATCCCCTTGTTTGTCTTCAACAATTGCGATATCTAATTTGATTCCCATAAAAGTACTTACATCCAATATCACAGCCAGTGCTAATAAAACAAATATATGTTATGGAGATACCGTTATTTTAAAAGGAAGTGGCGCTGTGAATTATGTTTGGGATAATAATGTAACAGACAGCAAGCCTTTTGTGCCAACTATTACCTCCACTTATAATATTTTAGGAACCGATTCAAATGGTTGTAAAAATACAGTTAGTGTGACTATTAAAGTGAATCCTTTGCCTATAGCTGAGTTTATTCAATCAAGTTCCAATAGATTGATGGCACTTGGAACTATGCAATTAAATGGTAGGGCCTCTTTAGGTAAGCCACCCTATACATTTCACTGGAAAACAGATCCTTCTAAAGCAACCATAATCGACAATGTGAATCCAACTACTTTAACGGGTGTTTCAGCTGGAAATATTGCATTATCATTTTATGTCGTAGATGCGAATGGTTGTAGTTCCAAAACAAGTGAGCTTTTATCAATGCAAATTTTACCTACCGAAATGAAATTTGAAGTTCCTAATGCATTTATGCCTTTTGCAAATTATGGTGAAAATAGATATTTGAAAGCGTCATTCAATTTCGCAGTAAAGAATTTAAACTATTTTAAAATTTACAATCGAATTGGACAATTAGTGTATGAATTATTGAATAAAGAACCAGGTTCGATTCAATGGGATGGAAAATTCAATAGCAATTTGCAGGAAACGGATGGATATGTTTGGATTGCAGAAATTACAGGGTTAGGTACGCCTGCAATCGTTCACCGATCAGGACAGTTTTTATTATTAAAATAATTATTTTGATTAAAAAGGCTTTTATATTCTCTATTTTCTTTTGCTTTTACTTTTCGGTAAATGCACAGGATCCCTTTTTGTCTCAATGGTTTACATCAGCCCAATTTTTAAGTCCAGCTTCGGTAGGAAATGGAGTATATAATAGTCGTATTCAATCCAATTATCGTTCTCAAATGCTAGCGGGGAATCAATTATATAAAACTATTGTAATAGGATGGGATGGTAGATATAAAAATAAAAATGAAGATGTCGTGAATTATTTAGGGATAGGAGGACAAATTATTTCAGATCAAATAATGGAGGGAGTGTTACAAACTAATTACGCTACCATTAATGCAGCCTATCATTTATATTTCGATGATGATTTAAAGAAAAACTTTTCATTGGGGTTGGGGTTGACTTTTGCACAATCTAATTTGCAGTTAGATAAATTAAAATTTGGAGATCAATTTTTAGAAGGAGAATATATTTCCAATTCAAGATCGGTTAGTTTGCAAAATTTAAGTGGGTCTGCTTCTAAAATTTCAATGAATTCGGGGTTACTATATACTTATCATAGCGCTAGTAGCTTTTTTCAAATCAGTGCCAACGCTTTTTATTTAGCTAAACCCGATTTGATTTCCGAAAATCCATCTGCAAGTACTTTTAAGTCCTTAATATTTTTTAATGCTGAAAAAGAAGTTGAAAGTAAGAAATCTTTTATGTTACATGCTTCTTTTAACAGCCGAAATAAAATGGATCAATTATTAGTGGGAGGGTCAATAGGTCTGCCTTTCGGAAGCTATATTGAGAATAGTAATAAATTTTATTTAGGATGCTTTTATCGTGTTAATGATGCCATTATTCCTATGGTCAGTATACTTATGAATGAATATCGTTTTGGGTTTAGTTATGATATTTATAGTAATGATTTTTCTAAAGCACAACTTAAACCTACAAGTTTTGAATTGTCCTTATCTGTATCTTCTTTATTAGGAAAAAGACGTTCTGATAATTTGAGAACCTTATTTGACTAATTCAAAATAGGATAAAATTGGGTAGTTTTTAAAATACAATAGAACAGTTCACCCATTCAGGATCAAAGCTGGTATTATATTTTTTATAAAAATGAATAGCAGGCTCATTCCATTCTAATACTTGCCAGTTCATTCCAGTAAAGTTTTTCTCTTTGGCTTCTATGATTAATTGTTCCATTAATTTACTGCCAATTTTATTGCCACGCATAGATTCGGTGACTAATATATCTTCTAAATACATTCTTTGCCCTTTCCATGTAGAATAGCGAACATAATATAATGCCATTCCAACAACAATTCCATCTACTTCTGCTACAAAACCCCACCACACTGGGTTGGCACCAAATCCGCTCTCGCTAAAATGTGCTAAACTGACAGTGACTTCCTGAGGTGCTTTCTCATATACGGCAAGTTCATAAATTAATTCGAGTAATCTTGGGCAATCTGTTTGTAAAGCACGTCGTATGATAATGTCCATTCTAAATTATTTTAAAAGCGCTTAAATTTTTGATAATGCTTG
>CANCKV010000382.1 GCA_947378615.1 Chitinophagaceae bacterium
AATAAATCTAAACTTTCAATTCAATAAATTATACGTCAGTATTTGCAGCATACAAATCTGAACAATGAAAAAAACAGTTGGGTATAGTCTTGAATTTGTAATCAAGAAGATTTTTTACATCATCCTTTGTTAGTGTTCTCTTATTCAGATTCAAAGAGTCTGAATGCTAAGGAAGGTAAAATAAATAAATTGAGCAATTTTCAGATTTAATACTTTAGAAAATAACCCGAATTTTATAAACAAAGCTCAACACATAGGCAGATAGGTTCACATAGAAAGCACATAGATTTTTTTCTATGTTTTATTAAAGAGAAGTACACATAGAAATTCTACTTCGAAGAATTAGGGGCTACTAAGTGAAACGATTTTATAATTGCTCAATTGATTTATTCAGCATTCCTAAGAAAGAAAACAGCATTTAATAAAGATAAATAATCCCATTTGTTACTAAATGACCATTGTTTTAATGTTTCTCAAAACTTGCCAAATCCCTATAAATATTTCTAAAGGTGCTTCTCAATCCGAATGTGAACAAGCAGGTCTTATCATCAAATGCAGTATTTTTCTCTTCCCTGTAAGTAACGCCCATTTCTATTCGCAAATTATACAATGGATTTAATAAATAAGAAACCCTAGCATCTACAAAAAGCATAGTCGTTCCTAAACCTTGCCCAATTGTATTTCCATAGTCTTTTGCATGAATCGAATAAATATTGAAAATATTCTTCCCATAATTCAATGCGTTACTATCAAGTCCATATTTTCCGTAATCTGTTTCCAAACTAATACTCCATTTATTGTGTATATAATTCAGATGTCCTACAAGTTCTTTGAAATTCCCTCCCCAAGGATGTGCAAGAGGTTCACTATTTTCAGAGTAATTTTCTATTGTAGAGCGGGCTGAATAAGTAAATGGTTTCACGGTATTTGCTTCCACCAAATAACTTAACCCATCTACATTAAACATTTTATTACCACGAAGCCCCAATTGATAACCATATTTATTGGCATAACTACCATTATCAGGGAACAAATCCTTTGAATTGAATTCGTTCAAAGCAAACTGAAAATAGGCAGTATTATGACTACTTAATTTATATTTTGCTGTTAAACCAACTAAGGACTTGTCAGGATCGGCACTCGAATTATTAATAGGTTTCATCAAGATAATTGGATTGATATAATAAAAGTCAAAGGGTCTTTTTGCCCCATTATCATCCGTATAATAACCAATAATATTTTCGAACGCACCTATTGATAGTCGATTAGTCGCACTCCAATCTATATAATGAAATACACCAAATTTGTGCCGATCAATATGGTATGGATTTGTCGTTGCAGGGTCATTCATATAAGTCCACATCGACATATATTTTACACTTCCCAAAGTTCCTGTCAGCTTGAAAAACCAATAAGGAGAGGCACAATCAGAAAGTAATAATGAACGGTATCCATCCCCAATAAAATTCTTATCCTTTCCTAATGCGATATTCAAATATTTGTTTGGTGTATAAGACGCTAATGCCGTAAAATAAGTCCAACTATAACTATTAAACCCATTATTAGTGGCAAGTGCTTGACCAGGAATAACACCTGTTTGTTGTATATAGGTGTTCAAATATTCAGGAACTACTTCGCTATTCTGAAAGGCGGTTAGGTTATATGCAAACTTATTTGAAACAGTTCCACCTAGTTGTAAGCCAAGTGAAGTAATTCCCGTATTCTTACTTCCATTCAGATTAATTCCTCCAGATATATCGGGCATTACATCCGAATAAAATGAAGAAGCCTCCTTTTTAATGTCTATCAAATGTCTTTTGAAAAAATGATGATCCGAACAATTTCCATTAGCATTGTATGTAATATTACCCAAACTGATTTTTTTAATGGAATCGTAATGTGCAATAGCAAATGAATCTGTAATTAATAGCGGCCTTAATGCAGTATGTTCTTTAGATGCAACAGAATACAAATACTGATTGTAGTTTTGATCATATTGAAAAGAAATAGGTTGATAGACAGTTTGAGCTATCCCCAAATTCATACTCAACAGTAACAAACATACTGTGAAAATATTTAATTGATGTGTTGATATAGTCTTATTATTCATTTTATAGTGATGTGAAAATTAAAAATCATGATATAAATTCCTGAAACTGCTTCTTAAGCCAAAGCTTATCATCTTTGTTTTAGTTTCGGTTTTTTCATTTGTCTCATCTCGAAGTAATAGACTTACTTCAAATCTAAGATTGTATTTAGGATTTAGTAAATAGCTGACAGTTCCCTCGGCATATTTCAAAGTGGTAGCCAATCCTTGTCCGGTAGTATTTATATCGCCACTCGGAAGGTTTACATCATCAGCGAGCGTAATTAATTTTCCATAGTTTAATCCATTCTTATTCAACCCATACTCTGCATAATTTAGCTGTACCTGAAAGTCAAATCTATTGATAGAATAGTTAATCAATCCCAACCATTCCTTGAAATTCCCACCTAAAGGGTGAGCAAGGGATTCGTTGTACTGAGCATAGTTATTAATAGGCGTTTGATTTGAATAAGTAAATGGTTTTGCCGTATTATATTCAAACAAATAATTCAATCTTTTAGCAGTAAATAAATCAGAACCTCTTATCCCAATTTGCCAAGCATTTCGTTTACCAAAACTAACTTTCTCTGTTTTGTCAATCAGCAATTGTCCATAAGCAGTAGTCTTTTTTAATAATTTAATTTTACCATTCAGTCCAACTAGCATGTGATCCATAGGTGTTTGAGAAGGCTGTAGGGGAGAAGTAAAATAAATTGGATTGATATAATTCAAATCAAATCCATGCCTAACATTGTTTTCATCTACTTCCTCCGTCACTAAGGCATTAAAGAATCCTAGGGATGCATTTGGATTAATATTCCAATCTATGTAATGAAAAGCTCCCCATTTACGTCTGTTATTATAGTATTTATAATAGAATTGCTTTGCATGTTGATCCTCTAAATAACTCCACATCGCTGTGTATTGTACATTCTTACACAAATTGACATTTATACGAAGAAGTGGGTAAGGAGCAGCAAAATCAGACAATAATAATGACCGATAACCATCCCCGATAAAAGTTTTATCCTCTCCAAGTTCAATATTCACCTTGTCATTTACCCTAAAACCCATCATTGCCGTAACATAAGCCCAATCACTTTTTGGTACTGTTCTATCATAAGCTTGTCCGGGAACCATCATCATGCTCACATTTTTGATGTAATTATTCATGTAATTAGGCAACCGACCTTGATTTTCATAAATACAGGAGTTGAAATAGAACTTTTTTCCTACAGTTCCACAGAGTTGTACAGCACGGGTATTTAGCCAAGTCTTCACGTTCTCATTCGATTCCTTTCCGAATTGAAAATCTGGCATAAAGTCGAAATACAAAGAGAAATCCTCATTCTTTTCACTCCAAATATGCCCATTGATAAACATTTGATGCAATACATTCTTACTTGTGTCCTTCTTATCAGGTGTCATCAAAGAATCGTAATGATTCCTCAACGCTCCATCTTCGGGTAATATATAAGGCTTAAGCGATGTATGAAAATCGGCAGTACTGTTGAACACTTCTGTATTCAGCTTTTGATAAAACTGATAAGAATAAGGCTGAAAAACTACTTGTGCCTTTCCCTTAATGCTCACTAGCATTGTAAAGAAGAATAACAGCCAAATAAAATTGAATCGTTTCAATATTTTCTTATACATTTTTATTGTGATTATCTTTTTATTACTAATAACAAGATTTATTTATTTTAAAGCGTGCTTAAACAAGATATTTGACCACAACGTAAACAAGGAAGAACAAGAAAACAAAGTTGTTAAATAAAATTGATAATAAATAATTATAAACTATTAATCTTTCTGTTCTTGTATATAAACTTTTCCAATAAGGCGTTCCAAATGCTACGAAGTAGGATTCCTCTGTGACCTGCTTTTCAATAAAACTTAAAACGAACTATGTCTTTTCTTTTATGTCTATTGTGCCTATGTGTTAAACTTTCCTCCTTTTTGAAATACCTTGTTTCCCTTGTGGTAAAACCCATTTTACAGCTTTTCCATCTCTTCGTTTGTAAACTCCATCAACGTCTTAATATAATCGGGCGACAAATCAAATTTTAATCCTGCTGTTTCATACAATACAGGCAATGTCTTAGTACCACCCAAACTAAGTGCATTGATATAATTCTGTAATGCCTTTTGTGGATTTTGCATGTATTGCATCCACAATCCG
>CANCKV010000383.1 GCA_947378615.1 Chitinophagaceae bacterium
AATTTTTTTACTTCTTATATATGCTTGAGTATTCATCTAGCATAGCTTCTCTGATTTTTGCTCTACCATCTTGTATTGCATTTTCATCTTTAATACCTTTTGGATAAGAGTCATATCTTCCAAGAGATTTGAAAAATTTACGTTCCTTAACTCCTTCATCACTTAGCCAATATCCTTTAACTTTCAAGTATACTATTTTAGTTTGTTTATGAATATTCTGACTTAATTGAATCTGAGGATCTATAATCATTCTAAGTCTTGAAATCTGCAATATATACTGATCATTTCTTGCAATCAGATCTGCAACTTGCTTGATATCTGAATCCGCATTTGAAATTTCAGTTATGTACATTTTATAAAAATCTAGATATGTATTTTTTAACTCATCTAGTTCAGTTATATACCCTCTTCTAATAAAATCATTGCTAAGTTCTTTGCTATATTTTTCGTGTTCAAGCCACCTTAAGGTATTTCTAATATTGCTAGGATTATTTGTGTTTTGAAAATTTTTCATTCTTTGGTCAATAAGTGCATCGATTTCTTTTTGATCTTTCTCTGATAAATCAGAAGCAAAAAAGAAAAAAAAGAATGCTTTAAATGAAGCAGTAAGTGTTCCGGCAGCAAATAAATCGAGTAGGTAATGCATTATTATTTTGTTTTGCATTGCAAAGGTAGGGAGACTCTTTATGTTTTCCAAATTTAATGGCCCACTTTTTTATGAAAATTTATAAGTTTTTTAATAACTAAGTTATAACTAACTGATTATAAACAAATTAATCAGTTAAAAATTACCCCTCCTTGCCTCCCCGTATCCCCGATCGTTCTTACCGGGGTCCTTTTTCTACATAACTGGCATCTGTAATATCCATCAAATTTTTAGAAATGGGAACAGAATTAGTAAATGTATCCCAATCTATTTTGTAGTTGTAGGATGTAATGAGCTCTTTAACTCTTGGATTAATTCCCTGAAAAGATCTGAGATGGAAAGTCCTGACTGTAATATATGCTGTTCTATAAATGCTCTATCGGCATTCGTTATTCGAATCCTAATGAAGTTTTCTAAAAGTTCTTTTTTCATATTAATTGGAGGGTTTAAAAGCAACTAAGGACGGAAAATTTTGTGATGCGTAAAAATGGAGTGATCTACGCACATGTTCACTAATATTAGAATAGTCTGACGCATTTATTTGCTCAATAATTTTAAATTCTTGCGGGGTAAGTCGTAAGCGAATGAATTTTGATCTTTTAGGTTTTGTTCTATTCATATCCATATTGTTTATATATAAATATCAAGAAATTTGAAAATGATCCTGCGTTGGAATACTTTTTCCAAAGTCCTACGTATTTATAATAAAGAAAAAATATGAAAGACAAAATTTACCAATTTACATATCACCCTACTAAGTTGAACCGAAAGCCAGAGAATGCGGCTGAAAAGAATTCGATTTATCAGAATATGGTGAATACAGGCACCACTATTCAAAATGTGTGTAAATACATTGGCAATGGATATGGATACACTTTTACTCCTAATCATTATTCTGATAATAAACCTACTAAAAATAGCTTTATTGGAACAAGTGGATTTTTTCTAGATTTTGATCTTAACTCAGAACCAGAAGAGATTCTAAACAGATTTAATGAATTGGATATATTTCCAAATTTTTGGTATACTTCATTTTCGGATACAGCAACCTACAAGAAATTCAGAGTAGCAATCATGTTAGATCAGGAAATAACAGATCTCAGTTTGATAGGAAATATTTACAGTCAAATTTTCTACCATTTCCCAGCTGATATTGCTTGCAGAGATGCTGCAAGAATTTTCTATGGTGGTAAGGAAGTTAAATTTCTGACAGATAAACCTGTTAGGGTTGAACATTTGTTGAATGAAAATACATGGAAAGTAAAAAAAGCTCAACTCAAATATGATTCATCAAAACCTGTAAAACTATTATATACTAATAATAAGTTTACAGGAAATAAGAAAAACCACACAACAACATACTCGTTAAATCAGGCTCCAGATATTGAATTCCTGAATAAATTAAAAAATAACGATTGTGATTTTTCAATAATCTCTGAAAAGGTAAGAGTATTCAAAGAATTTATTACCCTTGAAAAGAGATTTGATTACTTGGTACTATTTGGATTAGCTTCAAACTTACATTGGCTTCAAGGTGGGATGTTATTGTTAAAGAAAACAATGAAAGACTATAACACTTTGCATGAAAATTCGGATAACGCAATCTTATATTATGATAGACATTTTGAAGTAATAACACAGGTTAAAAAACATAAACCATTCCCACAATCTTTAGTCAATTTTTCACCTTATCCTGAAAATGAACAATATAAAAATATAATTAGCTGCGTAATCAACCCTAGAGGAGTAGTTTTTATCTCAGAGGCCCCCGAAAAGATTAGTTTAGAGGATGGAGAAATACTATTCGACGAAGCGTTTAACGAGTCCTTGAAATCTTCTGAGCACATTACAATTATAAAAGCACCGGTGGGTATTGGTAAAAGTCAAAAGCTAAAAAACATGCAAGACGTTGCCATTTGTTTACCAACCCATAAACTAAAAGAAGAGCTATATAAACAAATGACGGTAGAGTGCAAGATGGTACCAGAATTGCCAAAATTTGAAAACGCTTCTCTTAATAATACTATATATAATCACTATAAAAGTGGATTAAGGTCCGCTGTTTTAGATTTGTTAAGACTAATTGCAAATACTGACACCAAAGATGGTCAGGTAGCAAAGCGATATCTCAGTGAATTAGAAATAGCTAAATCATGGAAGGGAGCCCTACTGACCACCCATGAGCGATCCCTCCATCAAGAAATGCAACAAAAAGTCTTAATTTATGATGAAGATTGCATTCATAGCCTAATAAGCCAAAAATCGTTTTTGCTGAATGATCTTGGATACCTCATTATTAACTATCCTGATTTGGCACTTTACTTTAAGAATTGCTATGAGGATCTATTAAACGCTGAAACAAAAAAAATGCATCCAATAAAACTAGACGAATTGCCTATTTATTTATTGATTGAAAAGTTAAAGTCTGAGCCATTATTATCAAATTTAATTGAGTTTTTTTTTGCCAATAAATTTTATAAGGAAGTTCACACAAATAAAAAAGGTCAGACAATCGTGACGATAAATTATGCTAAATTCAACAATTTTCCAGAAAACAAAAAAATAATCATTTTAACTGCCACAAGTAATCTTGAATTTTATGAAAATATATTTAAAAATCAAATTAATACTATCGAAATCCCAACTATCAAAAATAAAGGCAGGGTGGTTCAACACACTAAATATTCAAATTCTAGGCAATCTATTAAAAAAAGAGATAAAGATGAGTTACTAAAAAAAATTGCAAATCATCCCGTAATTACGTTCATGTCAGAATCTAAAGAATTAAACAAGAAATACTCAAAAATACATGGTGATTTGAATATTTATTATGGTAATACTAGAGGGTATAATGAACTTAAAGGGAAAGACCTATTTGTAATAGGTACTCCACACATTAATCCAATCGTATATTATTTTCATGCTGAATATATGGGTATTGATACCAATATTATCAGTAAGAAAATGGACTATCAAACCATCCAGTGGAAAGGGATGCAGTTTAAATTTCAGACTTTCAATAACCCGGAATTGAGAAATATTCAGTTAAATTTAATTGAAGGAGAGCTTACTCAAGCTGTTGGAAGGGCTAGGACTATTAGAACCGAAGCGGAGGTTAATGTATTCTCGAATTTCCCTTTACTTATGACAGATAAGTATAATTTTGAATAAAATAAACGCCAATATTAGAACTATTGTGTCGTATTATTCGAAAAATTATGATTTTAGAATTCTGTAGAAACAATGATACCACAATGTGATATACAGTTCTGGTTGTTAATACCTGAAACTGGATATATGAAATTTAGTTATTCCACAAAAAAGCAGGTTTGAAAGCCTCCCCTAAGTGAAATAAGTCTAAATATTTTGAGAATTTAAACGCTTATAACTTATAGCACAAGATTTCAGTTAGTTCAATCCCCATTGATCGCAAAACTTGATATTCGAAATAACCAAAAATTAATTGCTCTGATTGAGTTGTTGAAAATGTATAAATTTCATGATCGATACTTTGAATTGAATTTTCAAATAAAATTTCTAAGATACTCACGGTATCAAGATAATCTTTAGGATAATCTTCTTCCAATAAATCGCATCTATATTTCACAAGATTT
>CANCKV010000384.1 GCA_947378615.1 Chitinophagaceae bacterium
GTGACTGTCATGCTGAGGCAGTAATTAGATTTTCTCAAGTTTTTTGAGATGACATCGCATACTCTCCGAAAATCAATAGGACTGTCAAGCTGAGCCTGTCGAAGCAGGAACTAGCTTAAATAAACTCTATTGATATTCAAACATTTCAAAAGATGTCATTAGCAGCCTGTCGAAGCAGTTAATAGCTTAGGAATGCTGAATAAATAAATTGAGCAATTATAACATCTTTTCACTAAGTCGTTCCCAATTCTACGAAGTAGAATTCCTATGTGAACTTCTTTTCAATAAAACATAGAAAAAAAACTATGTGCTTTCTATTTGAGACTATCTTTCTATGTGGCTATGTACCTATGTGGTAGCCTTTTTTATTTTCTAAAAGTTATATAAGGAAGTTGTAGGTAATAAGTTATAAGTTTTAAGTAAAAAACATACTTAGTTGAGATACTAATTGCTCACTTTATTTTCATTGCATTCCTAATAGTTTTATTGACTCAACTAAACAATGATCTTGACTACAGAAACTTTCCGAAGATGGGAACATTCTTTTTCATTTACACAATTTTGATTTTATTTAAGACTACCCTTTTATATTTGGCTTTTGAATCGAAGTGAAGTCCCTCGCAAATTATTGGACTAAATAAAATAAAGGGGTTTCAAATTTTCAACAAATCAATAAATCTTTAATGATGAATCCTAAAGTAGATTTATATTTTAGTAAAGCACAAAAGTGGCAAGAAGAACTAGAAAGATTAAGAATGATTCTTCTTGAATGCTCTCTCACCGAAGAGTTGAAGTGGGATAGTCCTTGCTATTTGTATAACCATAAAAACATCATCATCGTTCATTCATTTAAAGATTATTGTGCACTTGGATTCTTTAATGGTGCTCTATTGAGTGACCCAAATGGGTTACTCATCAAACCCGGGAAGAATACACAAGCGGGTCGTCAGATTCGTTTCACACAAGTTTCGGAAATATTAAAACTTGAACCTATTTTGAAAGCCTATATTTACGAAGCTATAGAAGTAGAAAAAGCAGGCCTAAAGGTTGAACCTACTAATAATACAGAACTGACTATTCCTGAAGAGTTTCAACATAAATTAGATACTATGCCAGCTTTAAAAGCAGCCTTTGAAGCATTGACTCCAGGCAGGCAAAGAGCTTATAATATGTATTTTTCAGAACCCAAACAATCAAATACAAGAGTAACAAGAATCGAAAAATATATAGAGAGAATCCTAAATGGCAAGGGATTTAATGATTGTATTTGTGGTCTTTCTCAGAGGATGCCTTCATGTGACGGTTCTCATAAATATTTAAATAAGTAATTGGTGAGAAAGGAGGAGTGTGAATCGATTATTTTCATTCCCTCCTCCCCTCTTTCCACAATTCGTTAAATGTTTTTTTACTAAAGTCCAAATCACTTCTATGCGCAGTCCACCCCCTAAAGGTTCTATTCACTACCCAATTCTTCAGATGTCCGTTACCTGCATTCATCATAAAACGATTCAAACTTGCTAATTTCCATACTTTCCAAGCTAGTCTTTCAGAGATTGAACCGAACCCCTTATGAACAGCTTCTCGTCTATTTTCTAAAAGTATTTCATGCAGATTGATTCTCATTGGGCACACTTCTGTACAGTTTCCACATAAGGAAGACGCATTACTCAAGTGCTTATATTCCTTCATCCCTCTGAGGTGAGGAGTAATTACACTGCCTATTGGGCCACTATATGTTGTATCATAACTATGCCCCCCAATGTTTTTATATACAGGACAAGCATTCAAACAGGCACCACAACGAATGCAATACAACGACTCCCTTGTTTTGGTATTCTTCAGAAGATTCGTCCTCCCATTATCCAACAAAATAACAACCATTTCCTCTGGCCCATCTAACTCACCTGCCTGTTTAGGACCTGTAATAATTGAATTATATACCGTTACTTTCTGACCAGTACCATGTGCCGACAAAAGAGGCCAAAACAAGGAAAGGTCTGCCAAAGTTGGGATTACCTTTTCGATGCCTACTATAACAATATGTGTCTTTGGAAAAGCGCAGCTTAGTCTAGCGTTACCTTCATTTTCTGTGATAGCGACTGCACCTATATCGGAAATAATAAAATTGGCACCTGTAATTCCAACTTCTGCTTCTATATATTTTTCCCTCAACGTATTTCTCGCAACAAGAGTTAATTCCTGTGGAGTCAAATCTCTAGGGGTCCCTAATTTATCAGCAAAGAGCTTTGCCACATCCTCTTTGTTCTTATGCATTGCAGGAGTAACTATATGATAAGGTGCCTCACCATCTAGTTGTTGGATATATTCTCCCAAATCTGTTTCCACACTTTCAATACCTAGACCTTCAAGAAATCGATTCAAATGAATTTCTTCTGTGACCATACTTTTACTCTTCACCACCTTTTTGCAATTCTTTTCTTTGCAAATAGTTCCAATATACGACAAAGCTTCTTCAGTATCCTGAGCCCAAAGAACTTTCGCACCCCTTGAAGTCATCTTTTTCTCAAAAGATTCTAAGTGTTGATCTAAATGTTCAATCGCCTTCCACTTAACAACCTTCGCCAATTCCCGCACCTTCGGTAAATCAACAAATTGGGATTTGCCAAGAGGAACCGCATCATTGTATTTCCCAATATTAAAGTTGATCTTACGACGATGTTCCTTATCAGGTGCCTTAATTGTACTCTTTGCTAAAAAAGTAGAAGAATAATTAGTCATAAATAGTAAGTGATCAGTGATGAACTATTAAGTATAAAGTATAAATTATGAAATATAAGTTGTAAACATTGTCTCTCCAAATAAATTACAAAATAGAAACCTTAACTCATATTTCATATTTCAAAATTCATATTCAATGACTCCTTCCCTTTTTAAAAAATCGCCTTAGCTACATCCCTTATAACCCTCGGTTTGCCCAAAGTATAATAATGTAGTACAGGAACACCAAACGTTTTTAATTCCTTACTTTGTTGAATTAGCCATTCGGTACCTATTTGTTCACATTCCGCATCTGTTTTTGCTTTAAAAATAGCATTACTCAAATCTGTAGGTATGTCCACATGAAAAATCCGAGGCAATACCGACAATTGTTTCTTATTCGTAATAGGTTTTAAGCCTGGAATAATAGGAATTGTAATGCCCATATCCCTACAACTCTTTACAAAGTCGATGTATTTTTGATTGTCAAAAAACATTTGTGTCATGATATATTCTGCCCCTGCATCCGCCTTTTCTTTTAAACGGTTTAAATCTATTTCAAGATTCGGTGCTTCGAAATGCTTCTCAGGATACCCTGCTACACCTGCACAGAACTTAGTTTTTCCGCCATTTTTAATATCATCATCCAAATAAATTCCATGATTCATATTAATTACCTGACGTAAAAGGTCAATTCCTAATTTATGTCCACCCACTTCTGGTTCAAAGCTTGCCTCATTTTTTGCTGCATCGCCTCTTAATACCAATACATTATCAATACCTAGAAAGTCGAGGTCAATCAATGCATCTTCAGTTTCTCTAGTAGTAAACCCACCACATATTATATGAGGCACCGCATCAATTTTGTAATGATTCATGATAGCAGCACAAATTCCAACCGTACCTGGACGTTTCCTTACTTCCACCTTCTCAAATGTCCCATCAAGCTGTTTTTTAAACATACTTTCACTGCGGTGATAGGTAACATTTATCCAACTAGGTTTAAACTCCATTAAAGGATCAAGATGGTCATAAACACTATTTATTGTCTTCCCTTTCAAAGGGGGTAATACCTCAAATGAAATGAGCGTATCTTTTGCTTGTTCAATATGTTCAGTAATCTTCATATAAAAAAATTGGCTGCAATATACAATTGAATTTTTAAAGGGATAATATTGAATTATAACGGGTAAATAAAAACATATAGCATCACTATAAAAGTTTTCAAAAAGTTTTTGTATTTTCGAGAAATTACCATTCATACTAAACAAAAACCGATCATTAAGTAATTATGGAAGAGTTAGCACTAGAAGGATTCTCACTCTAGTTTCTTCCCAGATAAGTAAACTTCTTCATTAGCAATTATAGCCACTTTCTTATGTAGAAGTTTTAACCCAAATTACGCGTTAGGATTTTTGTCTTAGATTTGAGTTGTTTTTATTGATAATTCCTAACGCTTAGCGTTAGAAAAAAAGTAGTTATGGACTTTGATATAAGCTATACTAGCAAAGAGATTACACCTTGGGGCGGAATGGTCTTT
>CANCKV010000385.1 GCA_947378615.1 Chitinophagaceae bacterium
TAGACTACAATTTTACAACATTAGTTTTATTCATTAACTCGAGAGTATTTGTTAACCACCAACAAGCAACTCTCATATCAAAAACGTGAACACATGAATTCTTCAAAAAGACGAATGCTCATTAGCATTCAGGTGGACTTTACTTGTAAACAATCTTCTACTCAACGTTCCTGTTGTTGTTGTTGTTGCTAACACACACAACAAAGGAAAATCTTCACATATTTTCTAATAATATTAATTTAGAATTGGAGTTATTATTCCAACATGGGAATGGGATAGTCTAAAGGCAACTGTGTAATAACCTATACAGTTAGCTGGTGGTTGGCAAATTGTATGTATTACCAGTTGCTTTTAGGCTATCGCTCTTATAGATTTACACCAATTAAGTTTAAAATAACTATAGGGGAAAAATTCACTCCTCCCCCTTTCATGCAGCATACTTATCAAATACTTTTATTCATTTAGTCTATATTTTAAATAGACTTATTAACACTTAAACATGAAGTCAATGAAACTTTACAAACAATTATTGTTGGGAATCCTAGTCACCTTATTGACCACAGGAGCAATTGCGCAGAATAATAATCTGTCGCTGAATGGAAAAGTAGTAGATGCAAAATACAATCGTCCCCTTGCAGGTGCTACCATCCATATTAAGGGTACTACACACGAGGTTAGTACTGATTTAAAGGGGATATTCCAATTCATAACGGGTCAAAAAGTACCGGTAACTTATATTGTTAGTTATGTGGGGTATGAAACAGAAGAAGTAGTAGTTACGGAAGCTAAACCAATCACTATTTCTTTAAAAGAGTCATCTACACAATTGAATGATGTGGTGGTAATTGGTTATGGTACTCAGAAGAGAAAAGATGTAACCGGTTCGTTAGCATCTGTACCAAAAGAGGCTTTCAATCGTACAACTCCATCGTTTGACAATCTTTTGCAAGGAGCTGTAGCAGGTGTAAATGTAAGTTCTAGCTCAGGACAGCCAGGCGCTACAGCAAGCATCAGAGTCCGTGGCGGTAACTCATTAAGTTTTGGGAATGACCCATTGTACGTAATAGATGGTTTTCTAGAGTACAATGACAATAGATTAACTAATGGCGGAGCCGTTTCAGGGGTTTCAACTAATGCACTTTCTACGATTAATCCAAGCGATATCGAAAGCATCGACATCTTAAAAGATGCTGCTGCAACTGCTATTTATGGTAGCCGTGGTGCGAATGGGTATTAATTATCACTACCAAGAAAGGGATAAAGGGGGTTGACAACGTTTCTTACGGTGTTTCTTATGGGTCACAACAGGTAGATAAAAAAGTAAGTGTTTTAAATGGTCCACAATGGGCAAGTTTTTATGATGATTTAGTGGCCGCTACTCCCTCCTTACAAGTGGCTAGTTTAAATGCAAATCATCGCTTGATAGACTCATTAGGTGGTCAAATTTCAGGAGTACCTGCTGTTTCTACTGATTGGGCAGGAGCAGCTATCAAATCAAATTCTATTCAAAATCATCAATTGTCTATTAATGGTGGTGATGAAAAATCTAGGTATGCGTTATCCGGAAATTACTTTAATCAAGATGGCATTGTGTTAGGAACAAATTTCACAAGAGCGACACTTCGCTTAAATTATGAAAGAAACGTTTCATCAAAACTAAAAGTGAATGCAAGTATTTATGGTAGCAATTCGAATGAGAATAAATTGACTGGTACTGCTTTTGGAGATAATACAAGTTATAGTAATGCGTTTTCTTCCTTGTATTTTGCTAATCCTTTACAACAAAATAAAAATGCAGATGGAACTTACTTCTCTACCAACTTACCTGCTCTAAATCCTACGTATTTACTCAATAATGGATTGACTACATTAGATAATCCAATCAATGACATTGCACAAATCATTAACAATACGAAGGTCAATCGTGCTTTAGCAAACATTTCAGCAGAGTATAAATTATTGGAGGGGCTAACGTTTAAAACCACATTCGGTGCAGATATTGTCAACACTAAGTTGAACTATTATGCGCCATCTACAACAAATTCAGGAAATAACGGGGGCATTCTTTCAGGTGCAGCATCTGTAGGCGAAATCAACGATTTACATTGGTTGAATGAAAACACCCTGACTTATGATTTTAAAGTAAGCAATAAACACTACTTCAATGTGTTAGCTGGATTTACAACTGATTATGAGAAATTTGAATCAACAAATACTTCAGGACAAACATTCCCTTCAGATGCAACCACTTACAACAACCTTGCCCTAGCAGGAACCACGAATAGAAGTTTCGGATCAGGAGAATTCTCTGCCACTAGAAACTCTTGGTTAGGAAGGGTGGCCTATTCTTTTGACCATAAATATAATCTATCATTATCTGGAAGGGCTGATGGATCATCGAACCTTGGGCCTAACAACAAATGGGGCTTTTTCCCTGCTGTTGGTTTCTCTTGGAACGCCTCAGATGAGGATTTCTTGAAGAAATATGAAAAGACACTTAGTAACCTAAAAGTTAGATTAACTGCGGGAAGTACCGGTAATGCTAACTTCCCTGCTTACAGTTCATTACAAACTTATAACTTCTATGGTTATTATTTAGGAAGCACGCTTACAGGTGCAACAGGACTTGCGCCTACTCAACCTGCTAACCCAAATTTAACTTGGGAAACGACCACTCAATATAATGGAGGGGTTGATATTGGTTTCTTCAAAAATAGAATCAACATGACTGCGGATTATTATTACAAGAAAACGACAAACTTATATATTAGTGGTTCTGGTTTGATTCCTCTTTCTTCAGGATATTCTACTGTCAATGAAAACATTGGAAGCTTAGATAATAAAGGATTTGAATTGACTTTGACTACAGAGAACCTTAAATCAAAAGATTTCTCTTGGAAATCAACGATTATTTATGCCACAAACAAAAGCAAAGTTTTGAGTTTAGGACCAATTCCATCATTCCAACCTACAGCTCCTACAGGACAAGTATCTCCTGAAATCATCAAGGTTGGAGAACCTGTAGGAACGTTTTGGGGCTACAGTACAGCAGGTTTATTAACAACTGACGATGTTTATGGTGCAAATCCAGCCGCCAAATTATCAGGAGTATCACAGCAAACAGGAGATAGAAAATACCTTCATGGAAATGGACTTACAGGAGCAACAATTTCTACGGGAGATAAGCATAGCCTTGGAACTGCACAAGCCAAGTTTACAGCAAGCTTTGGAAATACGTTTACTTACAAACAATTTGATTTGTCTGTTTTCTTCCAAGGTTCTTTTGGAAACAAGATATTTAACCTGCTTGAACAGCAATTAGAAAAAACGACTGTTAATACAAATATCACTGCAAATGCCTTGAACAGATGGGATTCTTTAAAAAATCCACATGGCACATTCCAAAAGGTAACAAATGCTCCTGTAATGCAAGTTCAAGATACTTATGTGGAAGATGGTTCGTACATCCGTTTAAAGACATTGACTTTGGGATATAATGTACCCCAGGCGATTGCTAACAAAGTTTGGGCTAAACAAATTCGAATCTATGCAACTGCTCAAAATCTTCTCACCATCACTAAATATTCTGGCACTGATCCTGAAGCTAATTTCTACGATCAGAATAATCTGACTCCAGGAATTGACTATGGTGTGTATCCACGATATAAATCATATTTAGTAGGTCTAAATGTAACATTCTAAAATTAATTAACTCCTCACAGATAGAGGAATTGACAAACAATCATTGAATTATTTCAATCACTTTAATTATAATTAAAATGAATAAATTATTAGTAGCAATAGCAATAGGTGTAACAGGAATAACATTGCTTTCCTCTTGCAACAAACTAGATGAGAATCCGCAGGGAGTTCTGACATCAACAAACTTTTATAAGACACAAAGCGATGCAATTGCTGGTGTAACTGCAGTTTATAGTACACTTACAACCGATGTATTAAATGACTTCCCATTATATGGAAGACAGCTTAATTTATTAGTAGATAACTCGAGTGACAATCAGGTGTATAGTCCATCAAATACAAATCCCGATGTACGGGCATTTGGTACTGCTACTTATGTAGCGGGTAATAGTCGAATTCAAAAGATCAGAACTCCTGACCTTTCGCAGTTTAAGATGCGGTAGTTTTAAAGATTAATGTCAAATCGGTACCAGGAAAGACGGTTTCAGTCTTGGTAAGTAAGTCTGCCAAATTTTTAGCAGCCTTATTAAATCTAGGTGCAGATAAAGAGTGCAG
>CANCKV010000386.1 GCA_947378615.1 Chitinophagaceae bacterium
GCTGTTGCAGATATTGCTGCACTTAAGGGAAATGATAGCCTGAGAAATGCCATAGATAAGATTTGGGAAAATATGGTAAGCAAGAAATTATATGTTCAAGGAGGAATTGGTGCAAAGGCAGATGGTGAACGTTTTGGTGAAAATTATGAGCTTCCAAATGCTAATGCGTATAATGAAACTTGTGCTGCTATAGCAAATGTTTATTGGAATCAACGGATGTTTCTTTTGCACGGTGAGTCTAAGTATATTGATGTATTAGAAAAGAGTTTATACAATGGATTAATTTCAGGTGTTGGACTCGATGGGAAATCTTTTTTCTATACGAATGCGATGGAAATCAGAAGTTCAAGTAGTGGAGGCATAAGTAATGGTTTTACTAATGGAAAAGTGGAAGCAAGTCGTTCGGGTTGGTTTGAATGTTCGTGTTGCCCCACAAATTTGGCAAGATTTCTTCCTTCTATTTCTGGATATATGTATGCACAAAAGCAAGATTCACTTTATATCAATCTCTTTGCTAATAGTAATGCTGCATTTAATATTCATCATCAAGAGGTAAACATCTCTCAAATCAATAATTATCCTTGGGATGGCAACTTGGTATTTAATATTAACCCCATTAAGGAAACTGCTTTTTCGATACTTATTCGTATTCCAGGATGGGCAAGGAATGAAGCTGTTCCAAGTGACCTTTATAATTATTCGGATAAAGCAGAGGGTAAAGTTTCTATCAAGATAAATGGTAGTTCTACTTCTTATCAGATTAAAAATGGGTATGTGACACTCAAAAGAAAATGGAAAAAGGGGGATTCGATTACAGTTGATTTGCCTATGGAAATTAAAAAAGTGGTATGCAATAACAATGTGAAGGACAATATTGATAAGGTTGCATTGCAGAGAGGTCCTTTAATGTATTGTGCCGAATGGGCTGATAACAACGGTAGCACAAGTAATATTGTACTTCCTGATTCAACAAAATTTACTAGTGAATTTAAATCTGAACTTCTAAATGGAGTTACTGTAATACAAAGTGTTATTCCTAAAATGGTTTCTGGTAATAGCGCAACAGTCTCAACAGATAAGCAACCATTCGTAGCTATTCCTTATTATGCATGGGCAAACAGGGGTAAAGGAGAAATGCAGGTTTGGTTTCCATCAATAATTAAAAATTAATATTAAATAACAAAAAAAGGTAAAAAAAATGATTGACTTAAAAGAATTCGAAGTTTGGTTTGTAACAGGTAGCCAACATTTGTATGGCGAAGAAACCCTAAAGAAAGTGGCAGAACACTCTCAAATTATTGCAGCATCCTTGAATGATGCACCACAAATTCCTGTAAGGGTAGTTTTTAAACCTACCGTAAAATCGAGTGATGAAATTTATGCTGTTTGCCAAGAAGCAAATACAGCGAAGAACTGTATTGGCATCATTGCTTGGATGCATACATTTTCTCCTGCAAAAATGTGGATAGGAGGATTGAAGATTCTTCAAAAACCATTATTACATTTCCATACACAGTTTAATCGGGATATCCCTTGGGGTACGATTGACATGGATTTCATGAACCTAAACCAAAGTGCACATGGTGATAGGGAGTTTGGTTTTATTATGACCCGTATGCGTTTGAATCGCAAGGTGGTTGTTGGACATTGGCAAGATGATGAGTCATTAGAAAAAATCAATGATTGGACACGTGCTGCTGCAGGATGGCATGACTGGCAGGGTGCAAAATTTGTTCGCTTTGGTGATAACATGCGTTATGTTGCTGTTACAGAGGGCGATAAGGTGGAGGCCGAAATTAAGTTTGGCTATTCAGTAAATACGCATGGAGTAGGTGATTTGGTAAAAGTAATTGACGGGATTAGTGAAGAAGCAGTTGACAGTTTGGTAGCAGAATATGCTGACAGTTATCAACTAACTCCATCCTTATTGAAAGGTGGTGAACAACACGAATCTTTGAGGGATGCCGCAAGAATCGAATTGGGATTAGAAGCTTTCTTGGTTGCAGGAAACTACAAGGGTTTCACTGATACTTTCGAAGACTTACATGGCTTGAAACAATTGCCTGGTATTGCTGCACAGAGATTGATGGCAAAGGGTTATGGTTTTGCAGGAGAAGGAGATTGGAAAACTGCTGCATTGGTGCGGGCAATGAAGGTAATGGGAAGTGGATTGAAGGGAGGTAATTCATTCATGGAAGATTATACCTATCATTTTAATCCTGATAATAGGATGGTTTTAGGTGCTCACATGTTGGAAATTTGTCCATCAATAGCAGACAAGAAACCAAGTTGTGAGATACATCCTTTGGGAATTGGTGGTAAGGCCGACCCAGTACGTTTAGTATTCAACTCAGCCCCTGGACCTGCAATCAATGCCTCAATTGTTGATATGGGCAATCGTTTCCGTTTGTTAGTAAATGAAGTGATGGCAGTTGCTTCGCTTCATGCACTTCCAAAACTTCCTGTTGCAAGGGTTTTGTGGAAACCATATCCAAATATGCATACAGGTTGTGCAGCTTGGATTTTAGCAGGAGGTGCACACCATACCTGTTATAGTCAAAATCTTACTTCAGAACATTTACAAGACTTCGCAGAAATGAGTGGAATTGAATTTGTATTGATTGGAAAAGACACCAATTTGTTTCAATTCAAGAATGAATTGAGATGGAATGAGATAGCATTTAAATAAATATGAAGTTTGAAGTATGAAATATGGATTAAATTTGCAGAATAATGAATGAAAATAAAACTGTTTTAAAAGACAAATCGTTTGCCTTTGCTTTGCGCTGTGTAAATATATATAAATACTTGAGTGATTCAAAGCGCGAATTTGTCTTGAGTAAACAGTTAATTCGTTCTGGAACTTCTAGAGGTGCAAATATTCGGGAAGCACAAAATGCAGAAAGTAATGCAGATTACATTCACAAGTTTAGTATTGCTCAGAAGGAATGTGATGAAACAATTTATTGGTTAGAATTACTTTTGGCTGCAAATTATTTAACACCACAAGAATTTGAATCAATTCATATTGAAGCAATTGAACTTTTAAAAATGCTTAGAAGTGCAATTTTAACATTGAAACAAAAAAATCATGTGAAAATAAAATAGAATTTATTCATATTTCACATTTCATATTTCATATTTTATTATGACTTCATATCAGCAATACGCTCGTCATCTTCTCGCAATTGATTGTATCATCTTTGGTTTTGATGGCGAAGATTTAAAAGGACTTTTTATTAAAAGAAAGTTAGAACCTCAAAAAGGCAATTTATCCTTGATGGGTGGATTTGTGGGCGAAAACGAGAGTGTTGAAGCTGCTGCTGAAAGAGTTTTATTTGAATTAACGGGGCTTTCTAATGTTTATATGGAACAATTGCATTGTTATGGTGCACCTAATCGGGATACCTTTTCAAGAGTTATTTCAATTGCCTATTTTGCATTGATAAATATTGCGGATTATAATGAAACTATTTTGAAAGAACACAATGCAGTTTGGATTACACTGAAACAATTGCCCGAATTGATTTTTGACCATCGACAAATGGTTGAAGATGCGAAGGAAAAACTGAGGCAAAAAGTGGCTAATCATCCGATTGGCTTTGCATTATTGCCCTCTAAATTTACGTTAAAACAACTGCAGGCACTTTATGAAGCGATTTATGAAACCCCTTTAGACAAAAGAAATTTCACTAGAAAGATATCATCTATAGATATAATTAAGAAACTTGCAGAAAAGGAAAAGACCTCTTCAAAGAAGGGGTCTTTTCTTTATATTTTTGATGAAGAAAAATACAAACTACTTGAAAAAGAAGGACTAAAGTTTATATAGCCACGCTTGTAACCATCGTCATAATTGGTTCTTTTGTAAGATCAATTAATGCCTGATGATTCTTAATGAAAATCTTTCTTCCCATACTTTCAATAATTTCCATCTTTATGAAAACATCCATAGTCCTAAATACTGTTTCGTATGTTGTTCCAGCAAAAGAGGCAATATCCTGACGTGAAATTTGAATATTAATATACCCCTTATCTGTCTTTCCAAATTGTTGTTCAAGCTTTAGTAGAGTGAATGCAACTCGCCCCTTTACAGTCATGTGTGCAAGGTTTTTCATATCATTTTCAGACTCTTCCAATTCCATAGAAAGATACCGAATTAATTGTAATGAATATTCATTATTTACTTTAAGGGAGGCAATAAAAAAGTCTATTTCAATAAAACAAACAGTTAATGTCTCCAAAGCAATTGC
>CANCKV010000387.1 GCA_947378615.1 Chitinophagaceae bacterium
TAAGTTTTTTTGCAAAGATTGTCAGTAATGATTAGCAATGGAAAACGATATTCTTCAAATAGGATAGGAACAAAGTGTTTGACAGATTTTACAAAAATGAATTTAAGTTTGAATATTTATGAATTTAAAAGACTAATTAGTTGTTTACATAAGCGGTCTTGTTAAGTAATTGAACAATGAATTATTTTAGGATGTTGGAAATTTGTTAAGTAACTAAATGATTGAAAAATTAATATAAAAATAACTTTAGCACAAGAATAAGTCCATGCTGAATTATTAGTCATGCATGGACTTTTGATGTGTTGAAATCTTACCAATTAACCGTTATTCCACCGTTGAATAATGCAGGAATAGAGTTATAGCCATAAATATCGAAGAACTTTTTATTCGTAATATTTTGACCATCCGCAAAAAGCTTTATATTTTTATTAATGAGGTATTGAGCTGAAGCGCCAAGAATAAAATATTGATCCAAGGTTACATCGGGCATTTGATAGACTGCATCGTATCTTTTGCTAACATATTTCCCCGTGACACTCACATATAATGAAGGAATAACTTGATAAGCGATACTAATATTGGCAGCATGATTTGGAATGCGCAAAGAGTAGCTGTAGCTTGTATCGTTATTTGTCAACCTACTTTCTGTGCTCTGACTAGATGAAATATATGTGTAGTTTCCTGTAATCGTTAATTGCTTAATTGGTTTTGCACTTATTTCATATTGAATACCCCTTACAGTCTGAGAGGCATAATTGAAATATTGATACGTGTTATTGTTGTAGTCAATTGCATTGGTTAAATCCCTGTAAAAAAATACTATTCTATCACTGAAACCCTTGAATTGTTCTTGAAATCCAACTTCATAATTAATTGATTTTTCGGGTTGAAGATTCATATTTCCACTGCCATATCCCGCATATAATTGATAAAGTGTAGGTGCTTTGAAACCACTCGCAATACTTCCAAAAATCCTGAGTTGTTCATTGATAGTATAAGATGGATTGAAGGTGAAGGTTTTGTTGTTGCCATAACGAGCATTACTATTATACCTCCCACCCAATTCAACATTAAAATGATTACTGTTATACATCAACGAACTATATAATGACGTTTGATTGATACTAGTATCTTTAGCATAGGGTTCATTCATTGTATGGTAACGATAATCACCTCCACTCAATAAACTAAACCCATTGCCTAACTTAATGTTTGCATATAGCTCTGCGAAATTGCTGTAAGATTTATAAGCGTCTAACCCATATATAGTCAATAAATTCCTAGACACAGTATTGTATTGATAATTTCCTGTAAGCGTGAGGACATCCATTTTATACTGAAAACCTGTTCCACTTAATGAATTATAGTCTGTAGTTGAGTTGTTTGCATTAGAAAATGCGCCTGCAAAGCCTGCTTTATATTGGCTATACTTTGTAAAAGCTCTAATATTCCATTCCTTATTAGGTTGAAAAAGAATACTTGCATTAGCATTGTCACCATTATACCCGTCCTTATTAAAGTTACCTTTTCCGGTACTATCATAGCCCGCAGGGAAACCATCGCTACTAGTTTTTGCATAATTAGCAGCATAAGATAACTTATTAAGTTTTCCATCGATACCAATGTTTGCCCTATAAGTATTCTCGCTTCCACCTGCTAAAGAAGCAATTATTTTAATTGGCTTGGTACTATTTGTTTTCTGCGTGATGATATTGATTACACCTGCTACAGCATCACTGCCATATAGTGTACTTTGAGCTCCTTTTAAGATTTCCATTCTTTCTACATTGCTTAGAGAAATAGAGTTGAGGTCGAAATTGTTATTGATATCTGATGGGTCATTTACGGGAATCCCATCAATCAATACAAGGGTGTGCCCACTCAGTGCGCCATTCAAATTCAGGGTTTGCACGCTACCTAAAGGTTGCAATGAACCAGTAATAACAATACCTGCTTGCTCATTGAGCAACTGTGAAACTGTTTTACCACCATTCTTTTCAATTTGTTCCTTCGTGATTACCGTAACTACCTTTCCTGTGGAATTTTGTTTCTGAGCTACTTTATTAGCGGTTACTACTACCTCATCTAAAGGTGATGACTTGATTGTGTCTTGTTGTGCAAGAATTGCCGTTGCTACAAGCAAGGCAGTTGAAAGGAGCGTTAATTTTTTGCTCATTGTCTTTTTAAATTTAAAAGTGTAACAATGAGCTTTCAGGGAGTTGTCTTATTGTAGTTACTAGTTACAAGTAGATTAGATACAAGTACTTGAAACCTGAATCTTGTAACTTGAAACTTGTATCTTCCACAATAAGCTTAACGGAGAAATATAAACGACTGCTGCAGTCAGTCTTTTACATTCCATGCTTTTCACCCGAAAGCCGTGAATGATTCTAATAAATGGCAGGTCTTCTGACTTAGCGTTCATTGTTTCCTTCCCATCCGCATGAGGCGAACAGTGGTTACTACAATTTACATGAATCGTCTTTATTAAAAATCTAATTCATGCCGCATTACAGCTACGGGGATAGCACTGGATTTACACCAGTTTCCCTTTTAATCATTACACTTATTTTTTTAAAGCGCAACGAACCAATTACGCTGCAAATATGGAGATAATCTGTATTTACGTGAATTTAACTTACTAACATGGGAACCTTAAAAAACAATTTAAAAATGTCAAAATCAAATTTGACGGATTTTCTTTAGACTGAAAAAGAGAATTATTAGATAGATTTTACAAAAATTTTAATGTGGATAACCTTTAAATGTTAAATATTTCCAAATAGTCAAACGTTTTTAGTTTTTTTTACAGTTTTATAAAACCTTTTTTAAAAGTTGTTGTTTCTTTAAACATGAACACATTTTCAATCAAAGACCTCGAGCAACTCTCAGGCATTAAGGCGCATACTATTAGAATTTGGGAACAAAGATTCTCATTTCTTAAACCCAATCGTACGGGTACAAACATTCGTTATTACACGAATGAGGAGTTAAAAAATGTTCTTAACGTTTCTTTACTGAATCGATATGGATTTAAAATATCTCATATTGATAAAATGAGTACTAAAGAAATGGAAGAAAAGATTTTAGCTCTTTCACAGTCGGAAGCTCAACAAGAAAGAATAGTTAATGAGCTGATAAATCAAATGATTGTTCTCAATACTGAAGAATTTGAGAATATCTTGAATAAGTTTATCGCTACTAAGGGTATTGAAAAAACTATTACTACTGTTGTTTTTAGTTTGTTAGAAAAAATTGGTTTATTGTGGCAGACTAATCATATTATTCCTGCTCAAGAACATCTTGTAACAAACATTATTCGCCAAAAAATTATCATAGGCATTGAAAATCTAAATGGTAGTGTTGTTAGAGATAACAAATCTGTGCTATTATTTTTGCCTGAAGGTGAATATCATGAAATTTGTTTGTTATTCGTACATTACCTTCTCAAAAGAAAAGGAATAAAGGTGATTTACCTTGGTGCAAATACTCCTTTAAAAGATGTGTCTTTCTTAGTTAATCTAAAAAAGCCTCTTTATTTGTACACTCACCTTACTGCTGTTGGAACTAAATTTAATTTAGATAAGTTCTTTACAAAGCTACACAGTATAATACCTGATACTAAAATTGTCATTTCAGGACAGTTAGTTAATGGTTATAAGAAGTCTATTCCAAGTAATATTGAGCTTAAAAACTCTCTAAATGACGTTTTGGACTACATTCAAACGATGTAGAAAAAAAAAGAATTGGTTGTAATAAAAAAAGTGATTTCTTTGTAAGTAAATTATATAATATTTCAACAAATAAAAGCACTCAAAATGAATACGATTCTTATTCCAACTGATTTTACTGAGACATCAAAGAATGCCTCTCTTTATGGTATTTCATTTGCGAAAGCGAATGGGGTTAAAAAAATAGTCTTTTACCATTATTATCAAACTAAGGTTGTTTACACGCCTACTGGAGCTTTAGATGAATATGCAAGTGTAGAACCACATAGAGATAAGAGTATAGAAGATTTGAATGATTTTATTGATTCTTTAGGAAAAACACCAGAAGGAATTGAAATAGAAATGTATCAAGGTGCTTCAAGCGTACAGGAAGGAGTTGAAGAGATTTCAAAGATTGTTAAAGCTGATTTAATAGTCATGGGAATTAAAGGCGGAAGTGTTTTTAAAGAAACAATTCTAGGTAGCCACACACTCAAAATAGCTAAGAGACTAGAAACACCGGTTTTAGTTGTTCCTTTTGA
>CANCKV010000388.1 GCA_947378615.1 Chitinophagaceae bacterium
CATATTTCACAACTCATCACTCATCACTATCTAGCAATATTCACTGCTCTCTTTTCTCTGATAACAGTTACTTTTATTTGTCCGGGATAAGTCATTTCTGTTTGTATCTGTTGTGCAATTTCAAAGCTTAATTTATCACTTTCGCCATCGGTTACCTTATCAGCTTCTACTATCACACGTAACTCACGACCTGCTTGGATTGCATAAGCCTTTTCAACACCTTTATAGGTTTGCGCCAAGGCTTCAAGGTCTTTAATCCGTTGCAAATATTGTTGCATAATCTCTCTTCTTGCACCCGGTCTTGCACCACTAATAGCATCACAAGCCTGTATGATTGGAGAAATCACAAATAACATTTCCATTTCGTCGTGGTGAGCTCCGATTGCATTGACAATTGCAGGATTTTCACCATACTTTTCTGCAAGCTTAGCACCTAATAGGGCATGGCTCAATTCTGTTTCTTCATCAGGCACCTTTCCTATATCATGTAAAAGACCTGCACGTTTTGCAAGTTTTGGATTTAAGCCTAGTTCTGCTGCCATGATACCGCAAAGATTAGCTGTCTCCCTACTATGCATCAATAGGTTTTGACCATAAGAAGAACGGAAACTCATTCTTCCAACCATACGGACTAATTCCTTATGAAGACCATGAATACCCAATTCAATAACTGTGCGTTCACCGATTTCAAGAACTTGGTCTTCCAATTGTTTACGTGTCTTTTCTACCACCTCTTCAATACGAGCTGGATGAATACGTCCATCCGAAATTAATCTAGATAGACTCAAACGGGCTACTTCCCTACGCAATGGATCAAATGAAGAAAGCACTATTGCTTCCGGAGTATCATCCACAATCAAATCCACACCTGTAGCAGCTTCTAATGCACGGATATTTCTTCCTTCACGACCAATAATCTGACCCTTTATTTCATCGGAATCAAGGTTGAAAACAGAAACGGTATTTTCAATTGTTACTTCTGCAGCCGTACGTTGAATAGATTGTATCACAATCTTTCGAGCCTCCTTATTTGCCTTTAATTTAGCTTCTTCAATGATTTCTTGTTGAATGGTAAGCCCTTGTGTGTGTGCAGCTGCCCTCATTGATTCTATCAATTGAGATTTTGCTTGTTCAGCAGTCAAGCCTGCAACAGCTTCAAGCCTTTTTTGATGTTCCTCTTCATGTTTTTCAAATTGAACCTTCTTTTGATTTACTACTTCAATTTGCTTGTTTAGGTTCTCTTTAATTACCTCATTTTCCTTAATCTGCCTGTTTAAAGATTCTTTGATTGATTCTTGTTCCTTAATCAATTTGTCAACACTGCTTTCTTTTTGACTAAAAGCAGATTCTCTTTGATTAAATGAATTTTCTTTTTGATTAAAAGCAGATTCTTTTTGATTAATTGATAATTCCTTTTGTTTTGCTCTCGCTTCCGACTCTGCAATTTTCTTGTTACGTTCTAAGATGTCATTGTCAAAATCTGCCTTTAATTGAACGAACTTTTCTTTTGCTTCAAGTTGTTTTTCTTTTTTAATTGTTTCGGCTCTTAATTCAGCCTCTTTAATAATTCCCTTTGCCTTTACTTCAACTTCTTCTAAGTCTTTCTTTGAGGTCTTTGCCAGAAATAATTTTCCTGTTACTGCGCCTATAATGAGTGTTATTGTTCCCGTTATTATAAGCAATACTGTTGTATCCATGCTGTTAGCAATTTTTAAATGAATTTAAAATCATGTTTCTCCCTCCATTTGCTCAATTTTTAAATTAAAACTTGCGCTAAAGTCGGCGAAGGTAATTAAATACTTTTCTTAATGTGTAGTCTTTTTATAAGTAGCATTAAAAAATAGTCAAGTGATTGCAATAAGATTAAGAAAATGCAACATATTAGGTCTATTTTAAAAACAAATAGTTTTATGACAGCTTGTATTTCAATTATATTATTATTTATTTACAACTAGTTCCTCCTTTTTATGTTGTAGATGAAAATGTTTATTTATGAGTAAGGTTTATTCGCTTAAGACGGTTCAGAAAATACCAGTAACAATTGATGAGGCTTGGAGTTTCTTTAGTAACCCGGCTAATCTAAAAGAGATAGTTCCAAAAGAAATGGGTTTTGAAATTATCAGTAAATATCATGGTAACAAAATGTATCCGGGACAAATAATTGAATATACAGTTTCGCCTTTATTAGGAATACGAATGTATTGGATGACAGAGATTACGCATGTTGACGATAAGAAATATTTCATCGACGAACAACGTTTTGGTCCATACTCTATGTGGCATCATCAGCATCATTTCAAAGAGATTGAGGGTGGTATAGAAATGACAGATATTGTTCATTATAAGATACCATTTGGAATTTTGGGAACTATTGCTCATGGCTTATTTGTAAAAAATCAATTAGATAAAATATTTGATACACGTTTTCAATCTGTTGAGTCAAGATTTGGAAAGTGGAAGTAAAATAAACATCCCGAAAGTTCCAAACTTTCGGGATGTCTTAAAATTACTTGAGAGCAAAAGTTTTACTGTAGAAAGTCTCAGTCATTTTGTTTTATGATTACTCACCATTATTTCAATGAATTAAGCTTGACTATTTTATCAAAATCACTTTCTATCAATTTATCTTGAGCTATCCTGTATTTATCAAATTCATCTTCTGCAAGTGCTAAGGCCACTTCGTGTGATACGTTGCCTTGATGATTCAAAATAGCAACTTCATTAAACTGCAAAAAAGCGTTCAGTTTTAGTATCCAATCTTTCATATACATTACAGTGCCTTTTCTTGCCTGATTTTCAGCATAATCCAAGTACATAGTAACAATCCTATTAAGGCTGTCCATCTCATTTTCTTTCAAATAATTTTTTGCAATACCCACATCGTGTTTTCTAATATTTCCTTTAGGTGCATTTTTCCACGTAGTTAGCCCCATGTTTTCCTTTGTATTATCAGCCCTAGTTGCTACTAATTCTGCTGTAGTTTGTCCTGTAATTGCCCAATGCAATTTATTTTGAACCGTAGCAAAAAACTCTTTTGTTGACTTGCTTCCAAGCGTATAATCCGCACTACATTGACTGAAAATATCAGTTATTTTTTGATAAAACCTTCTTTCACTACTTCGAATATCCCTGATTCGGGCTAGTTGTTCTTCAAAATAATCTTTGCCAAATATATTATTAGGATTTTTCAACCGTTCATCATCCATAGTAAACCCTTTGATGATGTATTCTTTCAATCTTTCCGTCGCCCAAATTCGGAATGCAGTTGCCTGCGTACTACTTACTCGATAGCCAACAGAAATAATAACGTCTAGATTATAATACTTTGAAACTGATTCCTGCGTTTTTCCTTTTATTGCACCATGTTGAGTGGTATGTGCAAAATTTGCACATACCACTTCTTCAATTAATTCTCCCGTCTTGAAAATATTCCCAATGTGTTTTGTAACGACACTTCTATCAACACCAAATAAATCTGAAATCTTTTGTTGTGTAAGCCATATAGTTTCATCCTGCAAATAAATTTCGACTTTCACACTTCCATTTGGTGTTGTGTAAAGTAATATTTCGCTAAAGCTATTTTCGGATGCTTGTATTTTTTTCATTATTTCTATTTGTGGCAAATCTATCGTAGTTCCTGTAGTTATATCACTGATTAAATGATTAGAGTGATTAAAATGATTCATTTCATTTGTTTTTTCATAACAATTTAATTTGAGTATAATTTTTATTCTGGCTTAAAACAAAAAGTGCAGTCATCTTTATCATATTAAAGAGACTACACTTTTTATTGTTTCAACTTATTACTTACGTACAACTTATAACGTACGACGTAAAACCTATTACCTACAACTTAATACCTAACACCTATTACTTTTTCCCGAATTCATACAGTCTCTTCACTTCATCGGGTTGAAGTAACCTGTCAAAAAGCGGAAGGTTATCAATGATAGCAGGATGACCAACAAAGAAATCAAACGCATCGGTCGAAATGTCTTTTGTTCCTGCACCCTTTGCCACCTGTTCTCCATTCAGATATAAGGCCATCTCATTTTCATTGGCTGTCAACAATACAAATTGCCATTCACCTGCCACCACTTTTCCTCCACTCAATCTATTAGGAGATGCTCGAAGTGTGCCATTATTGATTTCGCATGATAATGTCTTATAGCTTTTGCCAAAGGCGGTATATCCTTCCTTGCTAAAGATTTTTCCAGTCTTTTCATTCGACTTAAACCAAACAGCAACAGT
>CANCKV010000389.1 GCA_947378615.1 Chitinophagaceae bacterium
GATGCTCCCAAAACTATTAATACATCCATATTTGGAATACCTGAAGTCAAACTCTTATAGGCGCTCTTGCCAAAGTAGCTCATGCCAACAATCATCACAGGCAAAGAAATGAACATTTGTAACCATGCATTATGCAGGAAATGATAACCAAAAGTCATACTCCAATGCCCTGCCATTAAAATGAGTGTAAACGGTAAGCATACCCAAAACTTTTCTAGATAAGTGCCAAGGAATTTTTTCTTTTCGGGTTCTTCGGGCAATGATTCATCAACGATGCGATAGCCAAGGTTTGAAATATTTTTACGGGCTGTTTCAAGATTTACATGTTCATCTACTACTAAAAAAGAAACATCCCCTGTTATAGCGTTCACTTGTACTTTTTTCATTCCTTGTTTTAGTAATACTTTATTTACACTTAAAGCACAATTACTACAAGTCATTCCTTCTACTTTCCAATTTATTGTCTCCATTTCTGTACAACTTTTAGTGATTAATTAGTCAACACAAGGATTTTTTCAAAAATACAAGAATATCTTATTACACAGTTATTCAATTTTGCAAAGTTGCAGTAAAGCAGTTTGATGAGTATTGCAAAAATTGAGGTAATAGTTTGTAGAATTATAATAAGTAGAGACGAGGCTCACATTCTCACTACTTATTGTGTGTCTTGTCCCTACAACAATTAGCGATAATTCTGCACTCAAATATAACTATTTAATGGAAACTGTTAAACTAAAACAGGCTATTCCCAATCTGAGAATAACCTGTTTGAAGTCTACTTCAACTAAATATTAATTGATTGATTAATAAAATTCTGTAGCGATACTTAAAGGACTCACACTAGTAGAATTTTATTTCTATATTTTAGCAAGTTGATTAAGGTATTTTAGTATTGATAATATTACTATATCCCCCTTCTTCTCCGGATTTATTTACGTAGCAACTTGCTAAAGTGATTGAAGTTCCCGCACTTTCAGCAGGAAAATTCAAAATAATCGGAATCTTACTATAATCTTGAAAGTCAGTAAACTTTGCAGGGTCTGTAGGTGCAGGTGTTCCTTCAAAATAGTGAATGCGCATCAGCACAGAATCATCAGGCTTGGCAGTCCTTCCTTCTTCATTTCTGATACTACAATTAAAACCATGATCCGAATTGGGTTTTATACCCAAAGCAGGGTTTTGTGAAGGCTTGCCTTTATGATTCGTGCGGGTTTTTGAATGTGGTTTCATGCCGCAACTTGTGATGATTTCATCAGTACAAGGAGGCATGTTAGCATACAACCACTTCTTTACAAACGGTCGTAGAAAGTCTGCAAGCTCAAGTTTTGCAGCATCTTTTGCTACAATATTCGTATGGGTTGCACCACTCTTATTTTTTGTGATTCCGTAGATAGTGTTCCAATTTGTTAACAAACGCAGGTATTCTTTGAGCGTATCTACTGGTATTCCTAATGCAGGTGCCACAATAGGTGGGATACCCATTAAAACTCCATACATCAAATTCACGAGTATATGAAATAAATAGTCGCTAATGTTAAATTGATCTTTTTTCATGATAATTATTTTTTATTCTATGCCATGTTTCGTGTTATTAAAAAACAAGGCACAGAATCAGTTAAAGATTGTGTAAGCTCAAAATAGTATCTCCCTTTATATTCAGGAGATTTTATCTCGCCGGTTTATTCAATCTCTCCCTATAATTACAATGTAGGTTACGAATGAGCCCTTTACTCGAAATGATGCTCGATTTTGTAAGCCTAAAGGCTAAATAAAGTTGGAATTCTTTGCTCCAAACTAAGTTTTCTCTATTCCAATCCTTGTTCCATTTGATGAGGGAAAAGTTTTCCCTTATGAGTTCCTTACAATGCTTGATGAGGAAAAAGTTTTTCCTTATGAGTTTCCCGAGTTGCTTGATGAGGGAATTGTTTTGCCTTATGAAGGAAAAATTTCCCCTCATGAAGGAATACACCCTTTTAGAACCCAAAATCCTACTTATAATCCATAAAAAAGAGGCTATTGCCAATAGAAAAAGGGCAATTACAGACGTAAAAGAGGTAGAGAAAAGTGAAATCAAAATTAGTTGAAACAGTAAAAAGCAGTGGCAATCAAGGTCAGTATTAAGTGGCGGAGAAGGTATTTGTGAGCTTAATATTTGATGGTGAATAACCATGATAAAGCACAATTACTTTTCAATTGCCATGCGACAATAGATATTCGCTGATATAAACAAGGTCTATTTTAAAAAATTTGTTAAAAGATTGTAAGGTGATTAAGAAAGCACATGAAATAGTGTGCTTCGCCACTTGTTATCCTCCCACTACTTCACTGTCATTTCGTAGAAATCTAATCGAAGACAATCATTTTCTTTAATGGCAGTAATCCAACTTTTATATGATGAAAGTTTGATTAATCTATAGAGGATAATTTTGGTATAAGAGATTTCTGCGAAATGACAGCGATGACGGTGGTGCAGACTGTAGCGAAGTATTAATGACTAACTTCACTGTCATTTCGTAGAAATCTAATCAGAAGACTAGTAAGGGTTTCTGAAAAAGCAAGAATAGCTTATAAATGTATAGATTTATAGCTGTTCGAAAGTACCCAACTTCTTTTTTCAAATCAGTCTGCTGCTGCCGCAACTTTTTGGCGTGTAGCATTAATAAAACTTCTAATGAATACAAGTACTAAATATTGTGGAATAGGTGACGGTTAGCATAAGAAGGTAGTCATTTGCAAGTTGCTCATAAAGTTTAGGAGATTTCTATGAAATGACACGAATACGGTGGAGAAGATAGTAGCGAAGGATATTTGATATGACCAATCATAATAAACACAAGTAAATCTTAGGGTATAAACAATCAAAGGAGCATAAAGAATGTATCTTGCCCGATTCTTATTTCTTAACTCATTACTATGCGTTGTTTTCAAGTTGACTTTCAAGAAGAGTTTTTTTTAAATTCTACCCATTCATTTCAATTGAATGTTAGTTATATTTTAAGTGATAGTACTGTTTACACAGGACATACAGTTTCCATGCTTTTTTTGGCAGAAAGAATTAGGAAAATTTCTTTAATAAAAAGAGTGAAAATTGTGGTTAAGTTTCTGAAACATATTCCAGAAATGGTTGAAATGCTAGATGGCTATATGGAGGGGCATAAAGAATACTGTAAGATGAAAAATATACCTAAAACCGTGATTGTTGCTAAGAAAAAGTTTGATATGGCTATGGATGCTATTATAACAGATTGGATTGAATGGTTTGAAATGATGCTAAATCGGAATGGATATTTTTCTTTAAGGAATTGTTTAGAGACAGATGTATTGTCATTCATCCTTCAATCTCAAGCAGAGAAAGACGAATTTATAAAACTTGGTGAGGATGTAGAAACTGGATTGAGGGAACTATTTGCCTTTAAAGGACTACCGAATTATGAAAATAAAACAATATGGCTGCTGCCTGAAGGATTTTATAGTCAGGAGTATTTTGATGATGACATCATTACAAGTTTTGAATCTATAGAAGTCGGAAAACCATTTCTTATTCCTTGCTTGAAAATGCCTAATCTGAACCTGCTTTCTTCTATAGAAATGAAAATCATTAAAGAAAATGTAAACACAAGGATAGCTGCATTTAGGGAAGTGACTGATGAATGGGCTACAAAATGTTACACTTCAAAAGACGGTGTTACTTATTTTAAAGAGAGGTTAATGTCAGAAATGGCAGGTGTGCAAGAGGCAATAGATAATGACCCTTTTCTGAAACAATGGAGCAATTTGGATGGTGTGCAGCACAACTCCACTATTTATTTTGGGGAGGTATCTCCCTTGATTCTTTGGAAGTATTATAAAAATAACCTAGTCATATCTGAGGAATCCTATCAATTCCTTTTAAATGGTTATGAACTAATCGAAAATCATACCGTACCAATCATGGTATTCGCTTATAAAAGAGAGGAGTTGGAATGGTATATAAAGGAAGAAGATCAAGTGATACAACAAGAAATGGTTGAATCTGTCAGGAAACACATGGAGGTGTAGTATTATAATCCACCACTATCTTTTGTAAAATCAGTATGTCCTTTTCTTTATTGTTTGCAATTTAATCCTCAATCTATTATTATTATTAAAAGAAATATAAAGATTTACAATCACAAAGGTTACTTTCGTTTGAAAATAGTTAATGCCATTAATATCAACATTTTATGGAATAATAGTTTTTATGTATTTTCTGGATATGAAACAACATCATAT
>CANCKV010000390.1 GCA_947378615.1 Chitinophagaceae bacterium
AACAAATAGCGTGGGTGCTGATAGTGCAGCAACCCTTAAATTGTCAGTTGGTGTTGCTCCAAAGACGAATGCTCCTATCAGTTTAACTGGTTGTAAGAGTGTTACATACAAGGGAATCGTTTATACTGCTGCTAAAGTATTGGTAGATACAGCGAAAAATTTGGCGGGTTGTGATAGTATCTATACAACAGTAAATATTACTATGGATTGTTCGCCTTTATTTACTTCATTTACCCCATCTTTTGCTGCTTATGCTGATACAGTAGTTTTGATTGGTAAAAACTTTACTGGTGCAACTTCTGTAATTTTCGGAGGTGTTAAAGCGTTAGGTTTCTCAGTTGTTAACGACACAACTATAAAGGCATTAGTGGATTCAGGTGCTAGTGGAGACATCTCAGTAGTCACTCCAAACGGAACAATAAGTCTTGCAGGTTTTGTATTTAATTCTGCTGCTATTATTTCAGGCATTAAGACAACGAATCCATTTATTACCCCTGGAAAATATGTAACTTCTGCTATCAGTCAAGGAAGTGGAATATTAAGAGCTCCTGCAGCACCACAAAAACAAATCACTTTTGGTACTCGTGCAGCAGGTGGATTTGCTGCCGACGGTGTTACAGCCACTTTTGATACTGCAAACAAAAAGGGAGAATATGTCCAATTTGAAGTAAAACCTGCGAGTGGGTATGATTTGAATATTTCGGGTATTACTTTGAAAGGAAACGGAACATTGGCAAGTACCACTAATTATTATGCAGTTGCTTATGCAGTGGGTGATACTAATTTATTCAATACAGGCGGAGCAACTTTCTTAGATTCTGCTGGAGTTACTGGAAATATTTTATATAGAACAAATAGTTATTTGGTAAGTGGAGCAGACACTATTGGTCAATCAATTAATGTAAGCAATGGTTTGACCATGTACTTGAGGGTTTATATGTGGGGTGCTGCTGCGAGGACAAATAATTCTGTCTTTACAATTACTAATTTTGCTATTAATGGTTCTGCAAGCGTAACTGTTTCAAAGGCCACAACCTCTACTACAAATGCAACTATTTGTTTTGGTGGTTCTTATCTTTTCAATGGTACTACTTGTACTAAAGCGGGCACATACACTTATATTACAAAGAATAGTGTAGGTGCTGATAGTATTGCAACTTTGATTTTATCTGTTGGTGCAGCCCCTAGAAATGGCAGACCGGTAACTGTGACAGGTTGCAATAGTGTTGTTTATAACAATATTACTTACACTACTCCGGCCACAGTAATTGATACGTTGAAAAATAGTAACGGTTGCGATAGTCTATATACTACGGTTACTATTGCTATAAATTGTAACCCAACTATCACTTCTCTTTCTTCTACAGTAGGCTTGAAGGGAGATTCAATAACTATTATTGGAACAAACTTCACAGCTGCTTCTGCAGTTGCATTTGGAGGAACAGCAGCAGCAAGTTTTGCTGTAGTAAATGATACCACAATTAAAGCTGTTGTAGGTACAGGCGCATCTGGAAGTGTTACCGTCACTACAGCTAATGGAATAGCAACTCTTGCAGGGTTCACCTTTAGTACTGCTGCTGTAATAACGGGTATTAAGGCTACCACTCCGTTTATTAATACGGGTAATCATATTACAGCTGCAATTAGCCGTGGGGCTGGAATTACACAAGCACCTGCAGCTAGAGGAACAACCATAATTTTTGGCACAAAGCCAGTAGGAGGAGTTGGAGGTGCTGCTGGTTTTGCAGCAGATGGTATAGCTGCAACTGTTGATACCGCTTTAGCGAAAGGTGAATATGTACAATTTACTGTAAGTCCTGCAACAGGATATAACCTAAATGTTTCAGGTATCACTCTAAAAGGAAGAGGAACTATTGCAAATACGACTAACCATTATGCAGTTGCTATAGCTGTAGGAGACTCTACACTGTTTAATAGTGGTAATGCATTATTTATTGATTCTGCAGGAAAGGCAGGAAATGTTCTAAATACCACAGTTGGATTCCTAGCAAGTGGTGCTGATACTGCTGGACAAAGTATCGTTGTAAAAAATGGTTCTGCAGTTTATTTGAGGGTCTATATTTGGAATACTGCAGCAACTACAAATAATTCTCAATTCACTATCAGCAACTTCTTAGTTGATGGAGCGACCACTCCAATACCAACATCTACCACTTATGACACCATTTGTGCAGGTAGTAGTGTTCTATTTAATGGTACTTCTTATACCAAGTCTGGTACTTATACAGTACATTTTACGAATGCCGTTGGTTTTGATAGTGCTGCAATTTTGGTATTAACCGTAAATCCGCTTGTTACACCTTCAGTTAAAGTAACTTCAACAGCTTCTGTAATTAATGTAGGAGATACCGTTAAGTTTACTGCAACTGCTTCGAATGCGGGTACAAGTCCAGGTTATCAGTGGCTTAAAAATCATAGTGTAATTTGGGGTTCTAATACATCTACTTATTCAACTAACAGCCTCTTCAATGGCGATTCAATCTTTGTAGCATTATTTGCAGGAAAAGGTTGTTATACGGTTGATACAGTATTGTCAGGTATAGTGGTTACAAAAGTAAATGTTGCTATAAGTGGTACGGTCAAAAATCCGCTTGGTACAATTATTCCTTCTGTAACGGTTGCAGTGAATGGAACAAATTCAGTGGTTACTGATAGCTTAGGTAAATTTGGCTTTACCGTTGCACAGGGTTCTAGTTATGTAATTACTCCATCAAAAGTTAATGATGTTAATAAGGCAAACGGGATAAATGGTACAGATATCAGCTTGATACAAAGTCATATCTTGAAGAAAGTACTATTAAATTCTCCATACAAGTTGATTGCGGGTGATGTTAATAATGATGGTGCGGTAAACGGAACTGATATTGCGTTGATTAAATCGTTTATTTTAAAACACATTACTACTTTCTCTGGTAATCGTTTATGGGCATTTGTTGATAGTAGTTTTGTTTTTGCTACACCTACTAAACCTTTCCCTTATAATGATAGTATTAGCTTGACTAGTTTGGCAACAAATAAGACAGGACAAAACTTCATTGGTGTTAAATTAGGTGATGTTAACTACGATTGGAATGCATCTATATTGGCAAATCAAACTGCACAAGCTCCAATTGAATTATCAAGTGGTAGAACAATTGTAGATAATTCAGCTACAGAAGTAAGAATTCCTGTTAGCGTGAAGAACTTTAAGAATATCATGGGTATGCAATATACCCTCAACTTCAACAGTAAGGTATTAGAATTGAAGTCAATTGAAAACAACTTGATAGATGTGAATTATAATACGGATTATGCTGCAGATGGAAAGCTTCCTTTCCTTTGGGTTGACCCATCTAGTACTCCTCAAACACTTTCTGATAATACCGTTTTATTTGAGTTGGTATTTAACAAGAAAGGAAACTTAAGTAATGAAGATATTACGCTTAGTTCTGATATTACTTCTGTTAATGCATTTGATGGAAACTATGCGACTATTGGAATTTTGAAAGTTGCAGGTAGCATCTCAGAAAGTAATACAACTTCTAGTCAATTGAGATTGTATCCTAACCCAATTAAGGATAATGCAATCATCAATGGTAAGCATATATCTAAAGTTCAGGTAGTTGATAATGCAGGTAAGGTATTAATGGTAAAAACATTTAACGATGCAACTAATCCTTCATTTAATGTAGCCAATCTTGCAGCTGGTACTTACCGTTTACAAGTGATGACTAGTGGTAATAAAGTAACAACAGTCAATATGTTGAAACGTTAATCATCAATAAATATTTAGTTGGAACATCCCGATTGTAATTAACTGTCGGGATGTTTTTTTTTGACGGTATGATAGACGAGTCCATCTATAGCATCGTTTTTTTTGACGGTATAATAGACGAGTCCATCTATGGCACCGTTTTTTTTGACGGTATGATAGACGAATTCATCTATAGTACCATTTTTTTTGACGGTATGATAGACGAATCAATCTATGGTATCAATTTATTTGAGGGTATGATAGACGAATCAATCTATGTTATCAATTTATTTGAGGGTATGATAGACGAATCCATCTATGGTTTCGAGGGTGTAAAACAAACTGTGTCAAGGTCAAAATTAAAGCAGACCTTTAACAGTAAATATTATGAGAGAGAAAAAAGAGACACCGTTTGATTTTGATTATGAGACAGTAAAAAACCAAGCCTTAGAGCAGTTAAAAACGGGTAAACCCT
>CANCKV010000391.1 GCA_947378615.1 Chitinophagaceae bacterium
TGATTGAAGACTCTACCTTTCTGACTTTTTCTTCTTCAATTTTTTGAATTTCATTTTCAAAACCTCGAGCATCCATAATTTTAAATATGTCTTTTTTCTTTACATAGGTTACAATATCTAAATTATCTGTAAAGAAAATTGTGTCATAAACATTTAATAAATTAAATGATTTTTCAAACTGTACCTGCATTGTTTGTGGGTCAATATTATTATAAACAACTGCGCAAGAATTTGAATATTGTTGAAAATTCACCTCCTTTATTTCTGTATATTGATTTTTCAATTGATTAAATTCACTTGGTAGCCTTAGATTAATAAATTCTTCCGAATGGTTAACTAGAATTGTATCATCTTCAACATTGCTGGCCATCAAATTATTTTGTAAGTTGTTTAGGCAATCTATTATTAACCTTGCAGATGAAGTGTTATTTAAAAAGACCATACTAGAGCCTATAAATGTTCCTCCACGACTAGAATTTTTTTCTTTTGCATATGAGTAAATGCTATATGAAATTGCTTTAGTTCCATTTACTACTTCTTTCCTAATTGCATAAATTCTACTTTTAGGGTATAAAGTAATTGCATCAGTTTTTAAATCAAACGTTTTAATTCCTAGTTGTAGGTTTTCGTTCGTAGTTCTAATTATAGATTGTCTAAATCCATTTGGATTCCCAAAGGTCCCAAAGACCACTAAATGTATATTCTGGCTCATTGATTACTAAGACTAAATTTTATTCTTTCCCAAAATGTTCCTTCATAGTTTAAATCATATCCAACTATGCTTGAATATAGCCAATTTGCCAAAACCTCAGCTGTAGATAAGTTTAATAAGCTTATCTTTTCTCCGTCGTTACTACTTTGTATACTTCCAATTGTATAATAAGTTTTGTTTAAACCATATGTGTCTATTCTTTGGCTAGTCATACTTAGCCTTTCATAAATAAAATTATTTAATTCGTCTTCACTTGCTACATTCATTCTTCCAGATTTATCCCATTTTGATACCACTAACATTAAATTTGCATCATTTAAATCATATCCTTTTCTTACCAGCTCATTTAGGAATTCATTTATAAGTGTATCGTCTTTGTGAGCTGAATCATAACTTGTAACAATTATAAAAGTCAATGGGATTTTTGCATCTAAATATGATTCAATACTACTATGGTAACTTCCCCCTCTTCTAATTTCATTATGGTTTTCACCTGATGTTTCTAGAAATGTCAAATTGATTGGCCCAACTTTTTTAGATCTATTATTTGGTTCAAAAACCAAGTCTAATCTAGTAACTTGGTCTCTGGTCGTTCTGTTGGGTAATATGCCTTGTCTTATGTTTTCAAAAAAATCATATAACAACACTTCTGCCTCTTTGGTATTTGGAGTTCCTCTTCTAGGTCCTAAGGCTCCAGCTTGTGAATTTAAATAATATAGCATTGATGAAAGAATCACTGACTTGCCTGATTCCGAAGTTCCAAAGAAAAAAACAAAATTGCTGTCTTTGTTTTTTATATCGCTAGAAGTTGGTTTTGCAATAGGAACAAAGCCATTACTAATGTCTTGTGTTGTATCAAAATTTAAAGATGTTAAATTTGTACCATCAAGTGATAATGGCTTTGGTTGTTCGTTTTCGTTACTCATTGTATTAATTAATTATTAGGAATCCAAGTTTTTCCGTTTCTTTTACCTCCATATCTAACTGCAGTTTGTCCACCTGCCTGCTCATTATTACTTACAAGTAAGATTATAATGACAATTACAAAATCCAATAAAATACATCCCATTAAAACCACAAATTGATACATGCCGAAATTTTTGATTGCATGATCAAAAGCGAATCCAATTTTACCTACTTCTTGTGTTTTAGATTGGATTGGGTCAAATTTATATTTACTATTACCCAGAATTGTATTTGCTTTATTTCCTAATTTATTATACTCAGTTAATGATTCATCAATTAGTCCTTGTGATAAATTATCCTTATCCTTCTTAGATAGTAAAAGCAGATCTTGAACTTTTTTATTCCATTTAAGTACCGCATTATTGATTTCACTTTTCAAACCTCTTTCTTCAGGGGAAAGGTCAGATATCATATTATCTATTTGACTACCCATGCGTTCTGCTAAGTCCACATAATCGTTACCAACAGGAGTTAATAAGTCTACTTTTTGTCCTGTTAACTTTTCGATGTCAGTAATTAAAGATTGAGCTCTTGTTCCAATCCCTTTGTTTCCCGGGTCTTTAATTTGCTCTATTAACTGCTTCTTTTTTATTTCAATATTTTGAGTTGTTTGTTTGTTATACTTATAACTAAGATTTGATTGAACATCAGCTTCAAGTTTGTTAAAACTTTCATTTATTTCTCTCAGCTCGTTTGTATAAATATCTGTTCGCATAAAACGAGTATACAATGCATTAAAGTTTGCAATAAAACAAAACGATGCAATGAATATATATATGCCAACCAAACTTGAGGTTGACCTTCCTTCATTTTTTGCAGCTCTTAGCATCCATGCTAAGAAAAGTAATAACAGAGACAATACCAATGCAATAACAAATGATGCAGGACCAAATATTTGTTCAAGTCCTAGCCATGTCTGATAAAAACTTACACTAACTAATAGAAACGCTAAGATTGCAAGGAACAAATCCGTTACCGTGATTTTACTTTTATTCATATTTTTTATTTTATTAATGCTATTATATTTCAATGACTTCCAAATGACGTCGAGTAGACTACAAATTATCCATTAAAATTACTTTATATTTAACAATTTAGGCATATATGCCTATAGATTATTTTCTCATTTGTGCCACTTTGGTACTAATGAATAATTTAAGAGATAAGGATATATTGACTGAATTTGGTAACAAGTTGAAAGAGCTTCGTACTTTAAAGGGCCTTACTCTTCAGGAACTAGCTTTTGAAGCTGAAATGGAAATAAGTCAAGTTCATAGGGTGGAAAAGGGGAAGATAAATCCCACCTTAACCACCCTTGTAGCCTTGTCTAAGGGACTTGGAATTACTTTGGCTGAACTTGTTGGAGAATAACTTAGAAATTTATCGAAATTCTAAAATTTGAATAAGGATAAAGGTTGCCCCCTATCATATAAGAGAGTAAGTCATCTGGGTCTTTAAACACTTGATCTACATATACACTAGAATTTTCTTGAATTTCATCAATTGTAGCTATACATTTTACCAAAAATGGGGTGTATAGTCGTCTCATTTTCCCACTTGGGTTAATTACTGCAATACTAAAGCTGTCATAATAGACAATTCTGCTGTTTTTCATTGGTTGTAAGTTTATATGTTTAACAAACCTTCGTCAGAGAAGCTTATATATTGCCCTTCATGACCAACGATTATATGGTCCATCAGCTTTATATCTAACATATCTCCAGCATCTCTTATTTTACTTGTTACATTTTTGTCAATCTGTGATGGTTTTAGCTGTCCAGAGGGATGATTATGACTAATGATAATTCCAGAAGCAGCAGCCTTTAGTGCTGAACCAAATATGAGTCTTATATCAGCTATTGTTCCTGTAATACCGCCAGATGAAAGGTGTAAAACACCCAAGACACGGTTGAACCTGTTTAAATATGCTACTAAAAATTGCTCCTGCAGGTGTAATGTTTCTTTTGGATAGAAGTTGATTAGTACATTATATGCATCTAAGGGAGAGCTTATGATTGGTTTGTTACTTATGCTTGGTTTGTATACCAATTCAATTTCAGCGATGTTTTCTGTTTGTGTCATGTTGTTTAAATTAAAAATGCCCTGCTTTGAGCAAGGCATGTATGAATAATGTAAAGGCAGGGGAGGTAGGCAGAATGTCTAAACTGTTTGATTTTGCATTAGGATTTCTCTTTTACGCTTTTCAAACTCTGGCTTAAGAACTTCTTGGTATTGAGGGTGTTCGTTGTATACTTCCAATAGATCATCAATGGTTTTACAAGAATGTATAGTGGCGGATATGTCGTTTGGTGCAATATCTGCACCATCATTACACCAATTGTAGATTGATTTACCAACATCAATTGTTAACCTCTGTTCTGGTTTGCCAAAAAACAACCCTGTTCTATCCTTAGATGCGGTTGCGCTGTTTTTCATATTCAGATCAAATACAAGTGTGAACTCATAATCCAGCCCTTCTCTTTGAACAGCCTTTAGTCCTACTTTTTCTGGGACCATTTTACCATTGCGTTCATTTAGTACATAATCTT
>CANCKV010000392.1 GCA_947378615.1 Chitinophagaceae bacterium
TTGAATTAAGTTCAAGTGCAAATGATTTTACAGCTCAGTATTATGCAGGAATACCTGTTCCATTATTAATCAGCAATTTCAATTCAAATTGGAAAAATAACGTTCCTAATCTACAATGGAATGCAAGTAATACCGCAAATACTAAACAATTTAATGTTGAACGTAGCCTTGATGGAAAAACTTTCACTAATGTAGGCACTGTTTCAGTTAGTAGTAACTCAACTTATCAATTTACAGATAATAGTTATCAGGCTGGAATTGTCTATTATCGTTTGCAACAATTAGATAAGGACGGTTCTGTTTATTATAGCGAAATAACAAAATTACAATCTATAGAAAAGAATGCTATCAAGGTTTGGCCGAATCCAACTGTGGACAAAGTAAATTTATCCTTAGCTTCAAGTGGTCAATATCATGTAGTAATTTATGATTTCACCGGAAAAAAAGTGTTTGAGAATAAATCATTTACTTCCAACAATGTCATCTCCACAGAGAAATGGAGTAAAGGAACTTACGTTGTTAAAGTAAAAGATAATGCAGGTTGGCAGAATACAAGTTTTGAAAAACTATAAGGTTTAACCCTGCTCAAAATATCTCAGAGTTACTGAATTTTGTAGAAATACAATTCATGATATTCATAATTCTGGTAATTTTTTATAGCTTAATCCTCATAGGAGTTAATATGAAAGAGGCAGATTATTATAGAATTATTCTATAGAAATCTGCCTCTTAATTTAGAATGACTCATCACTCATCACTTATAATTCATCACTTATCACTCAATAGACAATTCCACATTTTGTGTAGTAGTCCCTAAGTTCAGACAATACAAATGACGCTTTGTGTCGGTGTAGCCCATTAAGGTGATGTCTAGCTCTTGAATAGAGTTCGAATCCATGATAACAAACAAATCGCCAATACCGATAGCATTAGTCAATCCATTAGTGAAATAAAGTTTCACCTTTCCGTCTCCCAAATTACTTCCATGAATCTTTTGTGAAAGCACATCAATTTTTCTCTTAAAGACTTTATGTGGATTTGTATTTGTAAGTGCAAAAGTGAAATCGACCTGTGTTATTGTAGTCATCAGGTCAATTGGAAAATATACATCCATTGAGGAAGGTGTTTTACTAAACTTCTGTTCAAGACCTCCATGAGCCCAAAACATCCCTTCTGCTGCTCCCAAAGTAGCCGTAGCCAAATTATTGATTGCTTCATCAATATCGCCTATCTGACCAACATGTCCACTGATTGCTGCATTAAATAAGGTTTGAAAAGCAAGAACGTCTAACTTTAGTGTTGCCAATGCAGCATCTGAACCAATTGCTACAATCAAATTTGCAATTGCACTAACCCTTGATGCAACAGAGCCTGTTTGAAAATGATTCCGCCTGTGAGGTAATAAGGCAAGATAGCGCAATGAACCAAGTGGATAGAGCATTTGAATACTGATATCCCAAAGTCTTATTTTGGTAGAAGTCAATTCATCTATCACATTAACTACACTTTTTGTGCTGCTTATACTGCCACTCTTAAATGAACTCCAAGCTAGGTTGGCAGTACCATAATTTAAATACAAGGGATGATAATAATTGTAAATTTTTAGAATGTCGGGGTCGGCAATTTCACGGTGAAGGTTAAAATCAAAAGCATCAAAAATTGCTTTTGCACCAATCTTACTACGGGTAACGATTGGGATAATAAAGTTTTTTGAGTGAGGCCACTCTGCTGCTGTAGGCATAACAATAGTTTTATTAAAAATGAATAAATACCGTTGCTGCGACAGCGATTTTGTGGCGGTGAAGCTAACGGGGTCGTAACTATAAATATTGATAAATCTTTGGAATGTGCATAACTCTTTTATTTATTAATGATTTAGATGATTTTAAGGATAAAAGTGATCGATAGTTAAGCAGTTTGAATAGGTACGCTGTCATCTCGTAGAGATCTCTAATATTTACAACAACATTTATATATTCGGTGAGTTTCTATGTGATAAAAGATGATAAGGAATTCTGAACAAATTAATTGAGCAATTATACCATCTTTTCACTAATGCTTTTCCTAATGCTGCGAAACAGGATTCCTATGCAATGTCATTAAGTTAAGCGAAACTTCGAAAATTAGCGTGTCAGATTGAGGCTGTAATTAGAGTTTCTCAAGTTTTTTGAGATGACAGTATTTACAACAAATAAAGGTTTCTCGAATGTCATCCCGAAGGGATCTCTTACACAATAAACAGTTGTTTAATTTTGATCAGATCCCTACGGGATGACAGCTAGAGTAAAACAAAATAGCTGACTTCTTCCTCTTTTAAATGCATTTACCCATGTTTCAAAAAAATTGTCATTAGGAGCCTGTCGAAATCGGATTGAAATGTAAGTTGATTACACTTCGACAGGCTCTGTGTGACAGTCTTGGTGATTTTCGAAGCGAACGGTAATGAAATCCTGTGTTTATGGTAATTCTCGCCACTATGAATTTCCTTAACTTAATGACATTGGATTCCTATGTGACCTTCTTTTTACTAAAAAATATAAAAATCTATGTCCTTTCTATGTGAGACTATATGCCAATGTCATTAAGTTAAGCGAAACTTCGAAAATTAGCGTGTCAGATTGAGCCTGTCGAAATCGGATTGAAATGTAAGTTGATTGCACTTCGACAGGCTCTGTGTGACAGTCTTGGTGATTTTCTAAGCGAACGGTAATGAAATCCTGTGTTTATGGTAATTTCCTCCACTATGAATTTCCTTAACTTAATGACATTGGATTCCTCTGTGACCTTCTTTTTACTAAAAAATATAAAAATCTATGTCCTTTCTATGTGGCTATGAGCCTATGTGTTTAGCTTTTTCTTTTTTCTAAAAGTTATTTAACCAAAAACATGAATCCCTTCATTTCACACTATGTGTTGAGACCTTTTTCTTGTAGTACCTATTTTTTCGATAGTAATACAGTTGAAAATTGCTCAAATTATTTCTTTTGCTTTCATAAGAGCAAATCACCGTAATATTAAAATTAATACAATTGGTAAAATTCTCATTTGATACTATTAAAAAGAATACAATTGGTAAAATGAACTCATCGAGCCATATAAAAACTTTATTTTAGGCAGAATGAACTCATCGGAAGGCACAAATATTATTTAGGGTATTAAATGAACTTATCGGACGGCACAAATATTATTTAAGAAAACGAATGAACTCATCGGAAGACACAAATATTATTTAAGAAAACGAATGAACTCATCGGGAGTCACAAATATTATTTAAGGAAACGAATGAACTTATCTGATGGCACAAATATTATTTAAGGAAACAAATGAACTTATCTGATGGCACAAATATTATTTAGTTAGTAGAATGAAATTTCAGAACTGATAGAAAATAATTTAGGTCATCAAATCATTTTATTTGTCCCCCTTTCATAAATTTTGGTATCTGTACAAGATTATTTGTTGGTTCAAAAAATATTTAGGTTTTCAAACAATTATAATAGACTCTATAAATAAAATTTGGGTTTCCAAACAAGTTTTTCGAGTGGTTTTAGAATTTTTAATAGGATGTATCAAAAGAATTTTGGTGTTTTAATGCTTATTTGTATTGAATTGTGGTTGTAAAGTTAGTGGGTTGTAATACTTGATTTCCAAAACGTATTCCCTATTCAGGCGATATACTATCGTACCATTCAATTGAGGCATTCATATCCGACCAATTGATATTTTTTGTAGTCGCTGTATCTATTAATTCATTAGCCGTATCTAATTTCTTTGCTATTATTCCCATCGTCTCTAATTTTTACCTATATAAGTGTTTGTTTTTCTATTGTGATTTTAATTTAAACCACTGTCTGAACCATGATTGATGTGATTGATGTGATTATAGTGATTGTGATAATAAAAATCATGATAATTCAAAATAATTTCATGAATCATAGTTCAGACATTTTCCCCCCTCCGCTGTCATTTCGTAGAAATCTGAGAGAATGCTGTAATGAATCTTTTAATAGAATCAACCCCTTTTACAAAAGGAACTACTCTGATTTATAAATGGAAGTATATATTTGTGTAGTAGATTTCTACGAAATGACAGCGAAGACGATGGAGAAGACAGAAGAGAAGTTGTGTAATTGTCAACTTTTGAAAAGTTGACAATTCGGGAAAGCTAATTTGTGCGTTTGATGGGATGCCATTCATTATTTTATGTTTATAAAAACTTAGAATTAT
>CANCKV010000393.1 GCA_947378615.1 Chitinophagaceae bacterium
AATAATGACATTTTTGACACTCAGTACCACCAATCATTTCTACTGTAACACCCTTGGTACTATCTAATTTTCCATTCTTTAAGTCTGCATGGTATTTTTCATAAATACTATAGAAACCATTATCCTTAAACTGAACTTTTGTTTCTCTGTGACAGTTAATACACCATCCCATACTCAAGTCAGTAAATTGTTTTACTTCACCCATCTTTTGGATTTCTCCATGACAAGTCTGACAAGCTACTTGACCTACTTTTACGTGTTGAGCATGATTGAAATAAACGTGGTCAGGTAGGTTGTGGATACGAACCCACTCAATTGGAGATGCCTTAGAGGCGTCCCAAGGTTTGCCTTCTTCAAAACCTGCAAACTTATACAATTTCTTAATTTCGGCTGTACCATTTACCTCAGTACCTTCTTCATTATATATCTTTTCTCCCTTGTATTCATTGATTGCCAAGTGACAATTCATACAAATATTTACGGAAGGAATTGTAGCTTGTTTACCTTGATAAACCCCGATATGACAATATTGACAATTAATTTGATTAATTCCAGCATGTACTTTGTGAGAATAGAATATTGGTTGTTCAGGTTGATAATCTTTTGTACGTCCCAATCCGATAGCACCTCTCGTAGTCATATAACCACCTGCCAAGAATAAGATTACCGCAGCAAAAGCCAAGTAAGATTTATTTCTCCAAAAAGGAAATGCTTCAGGAGAACGTATTCCTTCTTTTTCATCGGCTAATTTCTTTAGGTTACTGTTTACTTGTAATAGTACAAGCGCAATAACGGCTAATACTAATGTCAATAAACCAAACAATAATGAATTATCAGCTTCTTGAGTCTTTGCTTCTGATGTTCCAGCAGCAGGAGCAGCGGCAGCAGCTTTAGCAGCAGTGCTTATATAACCAAGAATTGCATCAATTTCCTTATCAGTCAATTGAGGAAACAGGTTCATTGCTGTCTTATTGTAATCATTATACAATTTGTTTGCATAAGGATCTCCTGTCTTAAGGAATGCAGCACTATTATGTATCCATGCATGCAACTTAGCCTTGTCAGCCCAACGATCTTCAACACCCGCTAATGCTGGACCAGTTAATTTTTTATTAACAGCATGACACGCAGCACAATTTTGAGAAAATAAAGCTTTACCATCCTGAGCTAATAATTGATTAGAAAATAGATTCACCAACATTGCTATTGAGAGAATCTGTATTAGCCTAGCGAAATTTTTAACAAATGCCATATTCACAGTTAGTTGTTTCAAATGTGGAAAAATACCCTTTCGGGTCGCAAAAATATGACTCAGAGGTGACAAACAATCAAACTTGTAAAATTTTTTTAAAAAAAGTTGATGATTGTTTGCTTTCATGATGATTTTATTCAGTTTAGATAATTCAATAATTACTATTTTCTAAAAAAAACATCCTATTTTATATTTTTAGTCAATGATTTGCAAATTAATTTCTTTCAAAAGATTAATGCTTTTTTAATTTGTGTTTAAAAGCCTTTTCAAATTTCTCAATCTTTGGTCGAATTACAAAAGAACAGTACCCTTGTTCAGGATGATCGTTGTAATAATTTTCATGATATTTTTCTGCAGGATAATAATTCTTAAATGGCTCAATTGCGGTAACAATTGGTTTCGCATAAGCATGACTCTTGTCCAATTCTACCTTATAATGTTCCGCCTTTTGCTTTTGTTCGTTGTTGAGATAAAATATTACACTCCTATATTGAGGCCCAATATCATTTCCTTGACGATTTAAAGTGGTAGGGTCGTGTGTTTTCCAAAACACTTCAAGCAGTTCATCAAAAGTCACTTTCTGAGGGTCGTACTCAATTTTAGTAATTTCTGCATGACCTGTACTTTTATCACATACTTCTTCATAAGTAGGATTATCCTTATGCCCCCCTCCATATCCACTTCTAACGCTAATTACCCCGTCAATGCGTTGAAAAAAAGCCTCTGTACACCAAAAACAGCCCTCACCAAAATAAGCAGTTTCAATTTTTTGTGAACTACTTGATTTTACTTCATTCATATTCATTTTTGTTTTTTGCGCATTCGATACAACTATTCCTAGCATCATCGAGCAAGTAATTAATAGTGTTTTTAATATTATTTGCATAGTAAAGAAGGTAACAATATTTGAAATAATAAGTTTATTACTCACCTAAAAAAAAATAAGGAAGTTGTGAGTAATAAGTTATAGATAATAAGTTATACGTTATAAGTTATAAGTTATAAGTTATACGTTATAAGTTATAAGTTATAAAGCGAATTAAGGGTTGAAAGTGCCGTAGGTACGACATATTTTAGCGTTTGAAACTTAAAACCTAATACTTATTACCTATAACTTCCTTTCTTATTTACTTGCGGCGATTAGGGCATTAATACGTACATTAAATGTTTCTTTTGTGTAGCCTAAAATACGCTCTAATGCCTTAAAATAGTTTTCATTGCCCTTTTCCTTTTTCCCACAACTTAGAAACTCAATGACAGAAGAAAATCCTTTTTCCCTTTCAATCTTTTCAATTAATAAAGCATTAATCATAAAATCGACGTTTAAAGGATATTTGGAGTTATCTGCAAAATTTTTACTTTCATTATACAAAGTAAGCCAATCTGCCGAAGGGTTATTTGACACAAAAGTTTTAAACTTAGTCAAAATATCTTTCCAAGACATTCCCCAACTACCACCATACAAATAGGCTGAACCTTCATCAACAGGTCGGTTGATGATTGCCACCGACAATACATTATGCAATCTATCATGCCATAAATCGTGTGGGTCAAATTTAATAGTATTCGGAGCGAGGGTACCATTTACGACTATATTAGAATCAAGTACTCTGCCTGAAACAGAATTATGTGCAAAACCAGCATAATCAGATTTATAATCTACCCCAATCAATTGCATCACCTCATGAAAATTTGCGGTACAATAAAATGCAGTAGGAATGACCGGCGCATTTAGTTTTCTGTCGTATTTCTCAATCATTTTCAAATAAGAAGTTACATACGCCTTATCCATGCAATTATTAAAATATACCCTTGTCGTTCCAATAGTTTGATTACTCCAATCCGCTGTATTTTCCCTTAATGGCGAATGAAAGAAATAACCACTATCCGTCTTTTGAGCTGCAACAGTGAAATTTGCCCTCAATAATGGTTGACCGTCATGAATACCTATATAAGCGAGTTGTAGTAAAAAATTACTTGAATCCAAAGAAATCAGATTGGTTAAATATCCTTTATAAAAAGCGGTATCCCGATATCTGCTACTTTTTTCAATGTCTCGTAATTCATCTATTAAAAGTGATGTCTCTAATGCATCCTTTTTTAAAACGCAAGTATTCAACTTAGCAGGCTTATTTTTTTGGGAAAGAAACGAATTGAACGATGAAAGCAATTTTGATTTAAGGGTGGAATCTTTTGTCAATACAATATTATTGGCAATTGTGAAATTTTCAGATTGACCAAAAGACTGCATAGCAACTAAGACTACTAATAAAAAGGTTACACTATATCTGATGTTCATACTCATTATTTTAAAGCAAATGTAGGGAAGGGAGAGGTTACGATTTGCAATGTCGTTCAGTAAAAATATGGGAAAATGTATTTGAAGAAAAAGAAAAGCAATCAACTTTTCTACTTCTACTTTCATTATCGCCCTATTTTTTCTATCAACAGAGGGGGCTATATTATAATATAGGGTACTTTGGGCATCAACAGAGGGGGCTATATTTTATTATAGGGCACTTTGGTGATGAACAGAGAGGGCTATATTTTATTACAGGACACTTTGGTGATGAACAGAGGGGGTTATATTTTATTATAGGGTACCCTGTTTATCGTGTAGGTCGGTTTTTAGACTAATTTATTTGAATAAAAAAGAGAAATTTGAAAGCAAAAAAATACTATTTCACTTCAATCTTTAATGCCATACCAGAAAAAACAATCGGAAATGAGATTGTATGATTCGTTTCATCTAAATTAACTGCTTGTTTTAAGCCATTTTTAAATACTGACTTATAGGAATTTGCCTGTTGAATCACAAATTGATAAACCTGCTTTGTGGGCTTGTTTTTATAACTACCATTATTTGAATGAATCGTAAAAACGTATCCTTTATCCTTGATGGTTTGAGCAGAGAAATGAACCAATTCGTATTGATTGCTCTTAATGGCATTCTTACTCTCTCCATCATCAG
>CANCKV010000394.1 GCA_947378615.1 Chitinophagaceae bacterium
TTAATAAATCTAGAATGCGGTGCAATAAACAACTTTGTCTTCATATTTTATCATAAATTAGGATTAAAAGTATATTTAAAATCTACCAACCATTTATTGTTTAGCTGAACCACCTTTATTTTATGTGCTATTTTATCATAAGAATTACTATAATTTATAATAGCTGTTGATTCAGTAATATTAGCAATCTCATTGATTACGATTGAGGCCTCTCTATATTGACGTCTTCCATCCCTATCTTTCTCTCTGTATTCCCGTTCGATTCGTTTTAAAGCTGACTTATTTTGCTCATCCTGAAGCATATAAAAATCAGACCTAACAAAGTCACCTTTTAAACAGGCATCTATAAATTCTCGCCCTGCATCAATTGCATTATCTGCTTCTTTAAAATTATTTGATGAAGTATTGCAAGAAATTAAGAGAACAGCCAAACAGACTAAAATGTATTTCATCAACAAATGCTTTTAAGGCGGCGAATATAAGATTAAAGAATGTCTGAATTTGTATTCCCAATGAAAGAGGGTCAGATTTAGACATAGTAAGCAACTTTTTTAACCTAAATCAAACAAATGCCTTATTAAATCTGTCCTTCATTATTCATTCAATTTCTATTCATGAATCGAACCATTTTGTACTAGCGAAAAATACTTGCCAATTCTTCTATTATATATTGAGGCTAGCATAAAACCAAGTATGCAACCTAATAATGCTCCACAAATCACATCAAGTGGATAGTGAACACCCACATAAACTTGTCCATAAGCAATACTTCCTGCCCAAAGAAACAATGGCCATCGAAATTTATTAATAAAAGGCTTCAGAGTTTGTGTTAAGAATACAACAAAGCCAAAATGATTGGTAGCATGTGAAGAAGTAAAACTATACCCACCCGAGCAATGATCTAATAATAAACGTACTTGATATTGTAACATTGGATCGGCACAGGGACGCAATCGCATGAAAAAGGTTTTAAATAATGTACTACTTACCTGATCTGACAATAAGATATTGAACAACACAAAAGCTAACCACGGCCAAGTTCGCCTGCCAAAATTCATGAACATAAAGGAAAGTAAAAATATATACAAGGGAACCCAAGTAGTACTCTCCCTCCACCACGGATAAATGGAATCTAATGTAGGAGTAGTAAAATGTCTATTAATTAAGATAAATAACTCCTTATCCCATTTTAAAAGCCATTCAAGTATTTTAACTGAAATTATGACCGATATTTCCATCGGGTAAAGATAATAGGAGAACTATTATAGATTGAAAAAGTTTTGACTTAAAAAAAATCATATTCCAATTCAAAACCTAATATTGATTATTTCCTGAGTTTATTCTAAATTTTTTTTTACTTCTTCAATTTTTACTTTCAATTCTTCTGTACTTTTCTCGATTGTCGCCAACTTCTCCTTAATATCGGCAATATCTTTTTCTACTTCCTCCGATTTTGCTGTTACTATCACCACATCTTTATTTACCTCATCAATTTTTTGTTTCTTTTGCTCTACTTTTTCTAGCATCTTCTCTCTGAAATTATCTGACCAAGCTGTTTCGAGTTTTTCCGTCATATCCTCTAAGTCTCCTGTGATCTTTTTTAGAAACTCCAATTGATTTTCAAGACGACTCTTTTGTCTGCCATGAAATTCCTGTTTATTAACTAATATTCTTTCAAGATTCGCCTTATCAGCAATGCGTTTCTCCAACTTTTCTTCCAATACTTTCAAAAAATCATTTTGCTTAACCAACCACTCAGCACGCTTAAATTCATTTTGTTTTTTCCTTTCCTCCCATTCTTCCTGCTTTTTCTGCAAGTTTTCACGGTAAACATCCCAAGCTTTATTTAATTCAATGTTAATTGCCTCTATTCTAGCGAATATTCTAGTTTTATCATCTCTTGTTAAATCATCTCTAATTTCAGTTATGAACTTTTTAATGTCTCGTAACGTTTCTGACTTTGGCTTTAGTAAATTCTTGGAATTCTCCTCATGCTTAACCAAAAGAAATGCAACAGAATCGCCCTTAATTCCAGTGGAATTTAAAAAAGTTGCTAATTGTCCTAGCAATTCTGTCAATGAATTAGACATTACATCGGGATGGCAAGCTTCAATTGTTTCAATGACAATCTCAGATAGTTGATGAGAACTTTCTGTCCATTCTGCTCTTTTCTCCCTTAAATTCAAATAGAATTCATCCTCTTCTTTCTTGATTTTTTCTCTTAGCTGATTAAATTCTTCCCATGCTTGCGTCCTTCTTTCTTTTGATGGCCATCTAGTGTGTTTGAAATAATCGAATGCTTTTTCTATTAGGCTCTTTAATTGAGCAATAGATTCCTTTTCAGGATTATTAATATAAAAACCTTCTTTTGTAAGTTCTTTAATTTCTGCAATTGCCAACTCCGCATCTGAAGCAAACTTTTCATTTTCTTGTAACACAGTTTCCTGCTTTTCTTTCAACTCATCAACAAGTGTTTGAAAATAAGATAACGATAACTGTTTTTCTCCCCCGTCCTCAAAGGAGGTTGCCTTGAAATGTTCTAATATCTCATTTTTCATTTGCCATAAGGCCTTGCTATTAAAATTAGCGATACCAAAGTCGGAAAGTAATTCATTGAATTTCTCAATCTTTAGCAAAAGTTCAGCTGATGTCATGTACGTTAAAACTTAATAATTATGGAAAGCAAATAAACTCTAAACAAACTCATTTATCATATTGTGCTGTCTCTTATTTTGAGTTATCTCAAAACAAAAAATAGATTCAATTTAAGCATCGTTTATATTGTTTGTATAAAATGTTACTCACAAATGTATTAATCTGTTTCAATATTCAATCAATTCATCCTATAAAAAAGTTAAAAAATAGCTCTATTCTTTGAAAAATAGTCCAATATCACTAATGCAATTACTTTTTGAGTGAAAAAACGGTTGAAAGAAAATGTATTTTTAAGAATGTTGAGGTCTCAGTCAGGATAATGTTTAGAAAAGCAAGTCAACCGAAATGATTATAGTGTTGAAACAAAACAAAGCAAAGATTTTGAAGATAGGAAGGGGGGGGCAATGTCATTAAGTTAAGGAAATTCATCGTGGCGGGAATTACCATAAACACAGGATTTCATTACCGTTCGCTTCGAAAATCACCAAGACTGTCACACAGAGACAGTAATTAGAGTTTCTCAAGTTTTTTGAAATGACATCGCATACTCTCCGAAAATCAGGGTGATTGTCAAGTTGAGGCAGTAATTAGAGTTTCTCAAGTTTTTTGAGATGACATTACGTACTCTCCGAAAATCAGGGTGATTGTCAAGCTGAGCCCGTCGAAGCTGTAAGCAACTTAAACTTTCATCATTGATTTTTAAACAAATAAACTACTTGTCATCAGCAGCCTGTCGAAGTGCAAACAACTTACATTTCATCCCGCCTTCGACAGGCTCAGGCTGACACCCTAATTTTCGGTTAGTGCCTTAACTTAACTATATTGAGTTATGAGTGATGAACAGTTCAAAACTCATAACTCATAACTCATAACTCATAACTCATAACTCATAACTCATCACTATTTCATCCCTCTTTTAACGCAACTCAATTCGGTAGGTTGCCGCCTCGCCTGATTCGCTCATTAGGGTAAGAAAACGATGGTTAACAAAGTCGGTAACATTAAATCCACTCACTAAAACATCTGTTTTTAGATTGGCATCAATAGAAATAGCAGTGCTGTCGATGCCTTTACTTGTTGAGGAAAGAAATAGTTTGAATTTTCCACTACCTACAATCTTAACTCCGATAGTATCTGAATCCAAGAAGGTATGTGCAAGAACGTCGATTGTGATTCCATGAAGAATATGTCCTGTATAGATAGTTTGTTCTTTTTCTCTCAACGTAACGAGGTCGATGATTAATGGAAGAATAGTTTCTCTGTGTTCGAATAAACTATCCATTACAAATCCTGTGTTTCTATACTGCAAATTCATGGCATTCACCCTCAATACTTCGAGTGCATCACTCGAAATGTAATTAGAAGCCTTTGCACCTGTCTGTGCATTTCTAGCTAATTTTAATTGACTATAAGTACCATCAACGGCAGTCTTTACGGTTGTTAAATTTGCATCAACACCAATATTCTTACTTAGGGTATTGAACGACTCAATCTTTTCGTCGATACCTCCCGAATTAAATGGACTCATTCCTGATGGAAAAATAGATTTGTACC
>CANCKV010000395.1 GCA_947378615.1 Chitinophagaceae bacterium
GTTTGCAGAAAGTCCCAAAGGCGTAGTTCATCAATAGCATATTTTGCATTAAAATCTTCGGGCACACCCATATAATAGCCATTGCCTGCACGGTAGAGTTCTTTCCTATCGTTGAGGGTATTGATAGAAACGCTTTGCTGTTTCAATTCTTCTAGGCAGGTGCCGGTAAGACGTTTTTCAATGGCTGATTCAAGAGCCTGTTCGTTGGTATTACTTGGCATCGTTAAAAGTAATATTGTTTAAAATACATAATAAAGATTCAATAAATTTATTAAAATCATTTCCATTTTTAATTATTTCTTGTGGGATTATTCCCCTATAATCAATTAAATGAATTGATTCTTCTTGCTTTTTTTCAGCAACCAGGTTATCTTCAATTAATGGTTTAATGTTACTTCCAATATTTGAAACAAACTTTGTTAGTGGTAAAATCTCATGAGTGGGAAGATAGTATTTATCATTAAAGCCTTCATATTTAGTTATATCTACTGCACACAAAGAATATCTTTCATTTTCTTCAACAGCTCTTTGAAGTTGTAATTTGCTCATTGAAACTGAATTTTTAGGATTCCACCTTGATTTAACTTCAATATAGTAAATTGGATCATCATCAAATTTTATTACAATATCTTGACCACCTTGAACATCTGAAGTTTCCAATAAATCCCCGTGACTGATAGAAACTTTTTCTTGTAATTCGGCAGAGAGTTTTTCTCTTATAATACTTTCTATGTAGGTACCTATTTCATGTTTGTGCCGAAAGTCCGAATTATTTTCATCTTGTTCTTGAATTAAATTAGTAGCCTTATTTAATATTGCATCAAAATTCTCCTTATTAACTAGTTTGCCTAATTTGTTGATTTGATTTTCATTTAATGTAACAATTGAAAAAATATCATCTTTAGTATTTTCATTTGTAACTATTGCTAACATCAATGTTGCTTTTTTATCATCAAGCCTTGGAAATAATCCAGAATACTTTTTATCCCTTAGTTTGGAAATTATATTTAATATTTCACTTTTAAATTGATGCTCATTAATATTATTAATATCTGTATTAAAGAATATTTCTTCTATTTGATTTGCAAGGGACTTGTTAGTTACCACCCTATCTTCTAGAATAAATTCATTAAATTCCTTATAAACTAGCTCAGTTCTAATTCCTCTATCTGTTATTTTCCTATAAATAGTTTTAAATTCATCAAAAACACCATCATCCCTTTTAAGTACTGAACTAGGTTTTAGGAAATTATTCTGATTGGGGTAAATTTTAGCATCTAAAAAAGCCTCTTTTATGCTGTCTTCATTACAATTTGCTATACTTAGCAACAATGGAATATTTACCTTAACCCACTCTGTAGTGTGATGCTGAACTAAATTGAAAAATATTTGAACCAGAATCTTCCTTACAGTTCGTGTATCAAGATTTTCATCTTTCACTTCAAGACTTGCCAGATGAATTAGATTCTCATCAAAAGAATAATATTTACTAATAATTTTTATTAAAGCAACTGGCTTGCTTTTCGAATCTATATTATTGTTTAGTTTACAATACTTTAAAAAACTAACAAAAAAATCATCACTTAATTTCTTTTCTTTTAAAGTAGTCAAATCATTATAATTCTCTAGATTTATTGATTCTGGTAAATAAATCATATTGCAAGCTTGCATTTCATCCAAACTTGACTTTACAACTGTGGAATAGTTCTTCCGACTGAATCTTTCAAATTGAAACGTAAAACAAAAGTCTGGATTAACTAACTTTTCAATTGAATTTGGTATTAACACTTTTCCAATTTCAATTAATGTTGTAGTTAAATCTTTTGATAAAAGAAGTGACGTAAGAATATAAAATTTACCATCTAAATTTGGAAGTAATGAATATTCTGAAAACAAATTAATTCGTCCCTCTTGCACAAGTGTCTCATAATATTTTAAAAGATGACCTTTATTAAATTTATACAGGTGCTCTTTTGATATCGCTTTCACCAAATCTTCATGTCCAATAAAATCATGTCTATCGCTAGTCCATTCGCTTACATATTTGCTCCATAAGACTATCTTTTCCTTGACCGGAATATTTTGATAGAAAGTAAACGCTAATTCATAAATCTCATCAAAACAATCAATATTTTTCAATAAATCTTCATCCAAATAGTATAATTCATTTACTGACTTAAATCCTTCAGATGTTTCAACTATTGGCAATACTTTAAATTGTTCAGTCCAAATATGCTGTAATTTCTCAAAATACTCATTTAATAATGTATTTTCAGAATCTCTTTTAAAATTTATTTTAGCGTATAAAAGTGGATTAGAAACACTCAGGATATTACTCTTTAAAAAATTAAAAATCAAATCAGATGCTTTTTCTACAATTCGTCTGTTCTCATCCTCTTGGTCTTTAACTTGATCTTTATTACTTTTCAAGTGTACTCCGTCTCTTGGTTCAGTTGGCAAGAATTTTTTACAATTTATTATGAAGTTGATTCCAAAAGTTTCAGAGCCAATTAAAGGATAATATAAAAATAAACGAGCAACCCTTTCCGGGAAATGGAATAATTCTAGCTTATCATCAATTGGCAGAATGATTTCAATTTGATCTTCATTATCAATAATTGAAAATAAAACAGTTTCTTGTCCATTTCTTGAAATAGTAGTTTTAAATAAACAAATCGCTTGTGTACTTTCTACTTCTTCTTTATTAATTTGTTCAAAAGTTGAAATTAAATCATTTTTAATAATTGTTACCTTATTGAGTCTGTCACTTATTGTTAATACAATAGGAATATAAGCTTCTAGGTCTTTATATGATTCCGATATATAACTTAATTCTTGTGGTGTTTCTGGAATAAATTTAAATGTAGTTTTACAAACAGGAGTTGATATTACTAACCCTTCTTCGATTAATTTATAAACATTGTCTTTTTGTACTTTAATATTTTCACTGAGTTTTTTCCATTCTTTTGGACTTCGATCTATTAAAAAATCTTTTATATCAAAAAAAACACCATTTGCTTCTAGAATTGAATTTATATAAAACTTGCGACCGAAAGTATGTGTGGTTAAAAAGCCCGTTCCATATTTACCTACTTCGGGCATTTCTGATTCATTCCCATATTTTCCACTTACTTGCTTTATTAATGATATCAATGCATTTGTAGTAAAAGGAGCCCCATTGTGAGAAAATGCAAATCCTTCATTACTATAATCAATAACCACTTCACATTTTTTTGAAAGATCGCAAGCATTTTGTACTAACTCCCATACAGCTCTGTTAGATGAAAAATTATTAAAATTTTCAAATCCTCTTATCATCTTGTCAGCATGCTGCTTTAAATCAGATAATTCAGATTCATTTTTTGCATTGTCTAATATTTCTTGACGGTTTATAATTTCCATTTATTTATTTTAATTAATTTAATTTTCCTCTATTTTATTTTACCTTCCTCTTTCAATCTCCAGTATATATCATTAAAGAAACTGTCTGCTTCTAACATGTTCTTCAATTCAAGGTTATTGCAGATTTCTGTTATAACCAAACAATATTCTTGGTAATCATCTCCATTAAAGAAAATACTTTGTGATTTATAATATACCCCTGCTTCCTCTTTTAGTACTTTAATTGGATTTGAATTTAGATTTGCAAAACGTGAGGATTGATAGGTCATCATTATTTCAGTAACGTAGTTCATCCCAGCTCCACTTATCTCATGTACTAATTTTTTTCCCTCATTAAACACTTTAGAAGCTGGTAGAGTCTGGTTCTCTTTAATGAATTTTACCAACGCTGTAAATTGCTTTTTTCCTTTATAAACATCAAAACGCAATCTAAGTAAACTTCCACTTCGCCATAAACCAGCAGTCCCCTTTTTGCCTACAAGGTCGTCAATTATTTCTTCAAATCTTCGCTGTGGTAATTTTTCTGTATTTACGATTTCATCGAGCAATAATTTTGCTTTATTGTAATTTTTACTTCTCAGATTTAAATCTTCTTCATAACCGGCATTCCTGTAAACCTTAAGTCTTGCTTTCAGTTTCTTGTAATCAAAATTGAAATCACTCGTTTTTTTATCAGGAATCGACTTTTGTTTCCCTCTAATTATTTTCTGTTCATTATAAAACTGTTGGTAACGATTAATAATTAAAAGTGTAACCAAGTCAGCTTTCTTTGGCTCAACTAACTGATTAAAATAAGAAATTGC
>CANCKV010000396.1 GCA_947378615.1 Chitinophagaceae bacterium
CAATTTCATAATTTCTGTTTTATTTTATATGTAGTATATATTAAAAAGTTTTTGCCCCTTTTTTCCATTTTTTAATTTTAGTAGAAACTACTTAAAAAGTTTTTGAGGTTTTCAAAAACTAAGTCATTCTGCAAGTTGTCCTAATTTTAGACTAGACTTTTATTTAGGAATTATTTTTTAGAATAAACCACTATAAAAAGACCATTTACTGGCATAAATGTCCTATATTTGAAGTCCAGAAAGGGGTAATCTAAAAATAGGATTTATGAAGGTTTTGTACACTAGGGTCAGCACGATTGAGCAAAAGACAGATAGGCAGCGTGTTAATGAAAAAGAATACAAGTTAGTAATTGAAGATAAGTGTAGTGGTGCAATTCCATTCTTTGAAAGGGAGGGTGGTAAAAAAATATTGAACCTAATAAATAAAGGTGCAATAACTGATTTACACGTCTGGCAGATTGACCGTTTGGGTAGAGACCTTCGGGATATTATCAACACAATACATTTCTTTACAGAGAAAAAAATAATTATTCATTTTGTTTCTCAAGGGTTGAAAACTTTAAATCAAGATTTTTCTGAGAACCCAATTGCTACTATGATGATTTCAATTCTAGGTGTGGTCGGACAGATGGAGCGTAACCAAATCAAGGAGAGGCAGAAAGAAGGAATTGCCATTGCGAAGATGAAGAATTTGTATCATGGCAGAAAGGTCGGTAGCGTTGAGGATAATTTGACTTTTTTAAGTAAGCCTAAAAACCAAGAAGCTTTAAGACTTTTGAAGAAAGGTGAAAAGGCTGTAAGTGTTGCGAAGTTTACAGGTTTGGATAAGAACACAATCACTAAGATTAAAAAATTAGGATTGGTACAGAATGAAGTAACTGTTGCATCTTCTTAAATTTCAGGAATGCAATTGATTAAAAAGCGGAAGTTTTACACTTCCGCTTTTTTTGTATAAAACCATTTACACTACTAGATAACCCTTGAAAATCGTATAAATAGTACCGTTTTAAAGCTTTCTCACTAGCCAAAAAAAATAAAAAATTATGATTTATTTTTTTTAATTTTAAAGAAATAAATGAAAATAAATATGGAAAAAATTAATGCAGTAGCTAGCAAACTTGTAAAGTTTGTTTATGGTTCTAACTTAAAAGTTAAAGACTCTCATGTGATGTATGCACATAAATACGTAGAGACCAAAACAGTTTGGAGTGATAGTTTAGATTGGTGGGAAGAAAAGGATTTCTATGAACCAATTTTGGATGAAGCAGGGAATAAGATACCCGAAGCATACTTTTATGAATATAATAAGAGTAGAAGTATTGATTTTTATGATGTAAGCTACTTAGAGAAAGTTGATTTAACAAAAGTGCTAGCTAAGTTCAAGAAAAATTTAGATGTAAGGTCTATTAGAATTGAAGCAGAGTATATTTTAGTATTTACAAGTTGTGATGAATATACTGAAATCAAAATTAAACCATTTTTAAGAGATGCCATATTGGACAATCTTTTGAAGTAGGCTTTCACTGTGAAAAGGCAGAAATTAGTTTATGTAGTTTTCTAGCAAAAAATTAATAAAGTGATTCATTGTCAATCCCCTACTTTTCGTTACAAAAATCTTCTACAAAAAAACAAACAGCTCAATAAATTTCAAATATTCAGCATCACATTTAAGTTGTTTTGCTAGTCAAAAAAAATAAAAAATTATGATTTATTTTTTTTAATTTCTAAATAATTCTGCTAGTTCAAAGTAAATGGAAATTGCAATACAGATTTAAATAATCTAGGATTGAATAAAGGTATTCTTTTTCTACAAAGACAATCATAAAAAGGATAAAACAATTGAATATCCTAAACTGCATGATGTAAAGGCTGATGAATCAGAAATAGGAAACTATTGCAACTTCTTAAATCTTAGGAATACAGTTGAATAAAAAGTTTCAAATTAAATGTTATCCCAATTTATTTCTAGTAACCTATTTTGTATTTGTATTAGTGTAGCTATTAATTCTTCTTCATCAGGAAGTTCGCCAATCACTAATTCTTTGAAAGTAGTTCTGTAAGGCGTTTTTATTCTGTGCCAAATGTCTGCTGGATTGCTAAAAATAATTGCAGTTGATGGATGATTTTTAAGCCATTCATTATTATTTTTAAAACTTATTATATCATCATTTCTAACGTTAAGTAACAATGTTTCAAAATCTGTACTTGCAAGAAAAGCATTGATTTCATCGTGTTTCAGCATTAAATGAATGTCATAAATATGCCTTATTTTATTTGATAAATCTTCATAAGGGTTTGCCGATTGTGAAAAACGAACTAGACTCATTATTTTTTCGCATAATGTTCGTTCTTTACTCAACACTTTTACAGCAAATGGTTGCATTGCATACTGGTCTATTAATTCAAATTGCTCTGTGGCATTCATCATCTCGGTAATGTAACAATTTACTTCTGATATGATAAACGGATTGGAACTACCAAGCCAAGTTGCTTCTATAATAATTTGTTCTCTTACTTGTCCAAATGTTCCTTGAAAGTTTTGTTTGTTGTATTGATGGGCTGTTTTGCGAATCATTCCCAATTTATTTGTGATGCCTTCAACTTCTATTTCTGGCATAATAACATTTACTGCATCTGTTATTGCTTTTAGCTTATTTTTAAGTTTATTGCTTGATTCTCCTTTATTGTTTAACACCACCATATCAACATCTTCTGAGAATCGTTGAATTAGTTTATGACACTTTGAAAGTGCCGTACCTCCTTTAAAAACCGCTTCTTCTGCAATAGGTGAATGGAATATTGAAAACAACGCAACAGTAACCCAATAATCTTTCTCAATATAGATTTCTGGAATATTGAAACGTTGTGCTGTTGCAATTACAGCATCTTCAAAAAGTTGTTTGTTGGTATGCAGATTCATAATTATCTAATATTCCAATTTTCAATTGTTGATAGTTGTTCTTGTGTTATTCCAAATTCAAAAGTAGATAATGGGTTTATACTATTAGCTAATTCTACAAACTGTTCTTTTGGACTTAATTTGCTTAATAATGCTCCTAATATTGCTCTTACTCTTGGAGGATATTTTATTACAATTTTTATCAGTTTCTCCCTTTCGTTAGTTGCAAGCTTTTTTAGTGATTGCAACATAAAATTTATTGTTTGTAGTTTATTATTATCGGGAATAGTTTTAAAATCTTTCAAAACATCTAACAATTCCATTAAATAATAATTGTCGTTGGTAACATCTACATAGCTTTTTACCGACCTTACTTGTATGTTTCCAATTTTTGTAACAATACGTTTGTCTCTTGCAGCTAATTTTATGTTCTTTGGCACTTGTGTAGTAAGCTTCATTCTATTGTATAACAATGTACCTGTTATGTATGCAATACGCTTATTGTTTTCAAAAAGATAGGGCTTTAGCAATTCTTCTTCTTTTGGTTTTAGTTTGCCAAATGCAGTTTGCTTTGGTTTATAAAAAATTCCTGTTGATGCTCTCGTTATCAATCCTTTTTTTATCAGTCTTTCAATAGCTTTGGTTGCTGCTGGATATTCAGTTTTGGAAATAGAAAGCTCTTGGTACTTGAAAGTAGTACCTTCTTTCATTTTAATAATTCTATTTTCTACTTTTTCAGCAACCTTCATAAAAGTTGTTCTTTGGAATGCAAATATATAATAAAAATGGAAATGTCAAGTAATTGGTGCATAATACTTGACATTTTAAGATATAAAATAGGGTTATACTAATACCGAAAAATAGCTGTCAACCTCATCACATAAATATAACATAGTACCACATTATATATGAATTTTGGAAGATGGTATGTTAAAGTTGATGATTTCTTAGATGCAATGAAGAAAAGTATTGATTGGTTTGAAGGTGAAATGTTCTTTTAAGATTTGAAAGAAATTCTAACTCCTGTAAGGATTATTTTCAAAATGTTTCCCGAATGTTTCGTAATTGTAAAAATAAAAAAAGGTTTCAATTGCTTGAAACCCTTTGTTTGTATGGTGTGGGCCCAGCTGGGCATGATCCAGCGACCCCCTGATTATGAGTCAGGTGCTCTAACCAACTGAGCTATAGGCCCGGACTGAAAAGTATTTCCTCTCAGCTATTTCGGGTTGCAAATATATAGAAATGAAAACATTTACCAAATGGATTTTAAAAGTTAGTAAAATTTAGGGTAG
>CANCKV010000397.1 GCA_947378615.1 Chitinophagaceae bacterium
TGCTGGTTGATTTAAGAAGAGGGTTCATTAAATCAGATGAGACATAAACTCAAAGTTAATTTACTGTTATTATTATTTTTTAGAAATGTCAAATTTTTGAACTATTAAATAACTTGACATTTAATTTTATTTTTCTCAATTATTGTTCCGCTTGTGTTCCGTTATATTATTAAAAAATAATTAAACATAATTGTAGTATATGTTTTAGTATATAGTATTATTCCTGTTCTGGGCACTTAACCACCTTTTATAGGTGGTTTTTTTATGTCTAAGAACGATATTTTCATTTTGTTGAACTGAATTATACATTATAAATCAATGTTATTAAGTTAAGGAAGGTTTCGCTTTGTGCGAAGCCTTCCTTTGTATTCAGAATATTCTTAACTAAACGACATTGAATTTCCATTGACAATCCCGAGTAACCAATCTTTTATTTTAACTTTCATTGATATCTGCCACTCCGATACAGTCTTTTTGTCGTTTTTGCGTCATTGCCACATCTAGCAAGTTAGATATAAATCGTCATGAAGTAGGGGCAACAATTTGGTAACCTTTTTGGAAGTTACCAAATCTTTAGTTCCGAATCTCGCTATCATTAATTTTGAGAAGATTTACAATGACGTGATTACAAGTGATTGATTTTGAAAAGCAATATTTTATTAAAGCGTACCTATTTATGATAAGTACCTATTATAAAGAGATTCCTACTATAGTATTCATTTAATCAGACAGACAATGATTTGCCAACTTTTTAGAAGTTGGTTAATCTACAGTAGGGACACTTAAATTAGAATTGGCAACTTTTTAAAAGTTACCAAATCAGAGTCTCCTACACGTCATTCCCATTTATCTCTGACTTGCCAAATGGGACATTCGGAATGACAGCTTAGTTAAGAGAAACCAACACTTTCAAATAATTTTTCATTATAGATAAAATCATTTATATGAACGTCATTCTAAGTAAAACAAATAATCCATTCTATGAATTCAATCGACAATTCTACACTTTGGATAGTGACATCCCAATTCACAAAATATAGGGGACGATTAATATCGGCATATCCCATTTTTTCTATATCATAGTCTTCAATTGAATTTGGTAGCATGATAACATATACATCATCATTGCCAATTGCATGAAGCATTCAAAAATATTTTGAGGAAATAAGTCAACTCCTTGAGAATGCCTAAATTAATTTGAGGGAACAAATAAACTAATTAGAAGGGGCAAATAATATTTGAGGGAACAAATAAACTAATTAGAAGGAGCAAATAATATTTGAGGGAACAATTAAACTCATTAGAAGGGTCAAATTATATTTTAGGGAACAAATAAACTTATTTGAATCCTCAAATATATTTAAGGCAGACAAATAGGCTGAAGGATATCTTCAAATAATAAAAACGCTGAAAAACAATCCTGTTGATTGTCTTAAATAAATATTAGGTAGCCAAATAGTTTGATTTAACCTCTTGTAAAAAATTTAGACCGTCAATTAGCTTTGTTTGTTCCCTTAAATAATATTTAGTTATCGCAACAAGTTTATTGTGTACTTGTAGAAAAATAATGTAGGAGAATAGAATTATTTGAAGCTATTACCTAAATTCATTGCAAACCATTTCCCCAATTATTGTTCATCCAATGTCGTTAAGTTAAGCAAGTCACAAGTTGCTAGTTACAAGTCATACATTCTCCATTCCTTTTTAAGTATTATCTTTTGTTCTTCAGGCATCGAAGACTTATCGTAATGACCTGCTAATTTCTTTTGACGATAGGCTTCATAGATACTTACTGCGCATGCAACAGAAATATTTAAACTTTGAACCATACCCATTTGAGGAATGATAAAATTGCCATCTGCCAACGACATCGCCTTTTCACTTACGCCATCTGTTTCATGACCAAATACCAATGCTACACTTTGTGTAAAATCTATGCTATATAAGTCGATAGCATCTGCAGCAAGATGGGTAGTATAAATTCTATCAAATTGCTTTCTTAATTCCGAAAAGCAGTCCTCAACAGATGTAAATTGATGCACTGTCACCCATTTCTCAGCACTCCGTCCACTCCTAAAACCAAACTTTTTTAAAATAGGTTTTCCCGTATTAATTACATACACATCCTGAATCCCTACAGCATCGCAAGTACGCATAGCAGCAGTTACATTTCGAGGATCCTGTACATCTTCCAAAACAATCGTAAGATTTGACTGTCGATGATGCAACACCCGTTCAACTTTATTTTTGCGTTCTTCAGTCATAAGATAATTGAGAATTGAAAATTATTAAATGTCATTTAGTACTTCTAATTTAAAAATGTAGGCACAATACCTAACCCTTTTCTACCACTTATGGTCACTTCTCCCTTATCATAATTTAATCCATTTGCTAAGTCGAGCGTTTGTAACAATGGCCCATCCATATCCACATAATCGAGTTGAGGCAAGAAATTTGCAATCGCTGCTGAACCAATCGAGCTCTCATTCATACATCCCATCATTACTTTCATATTCAGTTCCCTAGCTTTTGCAATCATCCTAATTGCAGGCGTGATACCGCTACATTTAGTAAGTTTTATATTGACACCATGAAAATGCTCCACACAATTTTCTACATCATGTTCCGACACACAACTTTCATCTGCTATAATTGGCAATAAAGAATGGTGGTACAGAATTTTCATACCTTCCCAATTATCCTTTGCCAAAGGCTGTTCAACAAGTTCTACACCTAAATCTTTCAAAATGGGAATTTTCAGCATAGCTTCTTCAAGAGTCCATGCGGCATTTGCATCAATCCTGAAAGTAGCGGAACTGTGTTTGCGTAATGCGCGAATAATTTCTATGTCGTCGTCAGCACCAAGTTTTATCTTATAAATAGGCCATGGTTTTGCCTTCATCTTCTTCACCATTATTTCGATGGTATCTAGCCCAATTGTATAATCTGTCTTAGGAGTATTCTCCCATTTTGTATCCCAAAGTTGATACAATAATTTGCCTTTTATGTGTCCGAATAAATCCCAACAAGCCATATCTAGTGCTGAAACCAAAAAGGGATTATCAGGAATCAAGTGGTGCAGATAGTGCCAATATCGTTCAGGTTCAGTCAATGCAAATTTCTCAATTTGTGGCCGCATTTTCTCTATATCAGCCACCATTTCTTCGATTGAAATATTGTAATAAGTTATTGAGGGTGCTTCACCAAAACCAACATAATCACCTAATTGTAAGGCTACAATTAAAGTGGGTTGATGTGTTTTAGTCCTTCCCTTTGAGATAGTAAAGGGGAATTGAAAAGGGAGTTCTTTCTGCCAATAATATAATTTCATAAATCAGTTGAAATGCGAATATAACTACTACTTAGGAGGTTTTTACATATTGTGAGAAATGAAGGAATCAATATTTCTGTATATATAATTTTTTCAAAAGAAAAAAGACTCTGTACATCGTTACATAACTACATTTAAAATAAATAGATTTCACTCTTGTGTTTTATTCAAAAGAAGGTATCAACTACACAAATGAAAAACAAAGCTCTCAACATTTAATTTCACGAATCAATCATACAACATCTTCAACTTTAAATTGCATCAATATTCTTTTTGCAATTTCAATTTGTTCAAAATCAAATGGCTTTTCTAACATGCACATTACCCTTGGATCATTATTTGCCTTTTCCTTATCCTCCGGATTAATGCTTGAGGATAAGATAAAAATGGGCATACTTGTGGCAAATTGAGGAAATCTTGATTCAAAATGGTTCAAAAATTCCCATCCCCCCATTAATGGCATATTAATATCTAGCAGAATTATTTGAGGACAATTTTCCATGGGCTCTTCCCCAATTGAAAGCTTCTCAAAAAATGATAAGGCCTGATGACCATTCCAAGATTCTAGCATGTGGCTACAAAAGCCTGATTCTTTTAAATATATTTTATTTAAAAGTTGCGTTCCCCTGTCGTCTTCGATTGACAAAATTGTTTTAATCATTTATTTTCTTTTAAAAGTTACATAAAATGTAGTGCCAACTTGCTCCTCACTTGTTACTGTAATATTTCCACCTAGTGTTTTTAATTGATTATAAATCAAATAAAGTCCAACCCCTTTGCTATCTACATGGTCATGAAAACGTTGATTCAGGCCAAAGATTCGGTCTTTAATAAGCTTCATATCCATT
>CANCKV010000398.1 GCA_947378615.1 Chitinophagaceae bacterium
TAACAACCACAAAGACTCAAAAGGCATATATGCATAGTTACTAGAAAGGGAGAATATAGACCCCGTTTTTATTATCGAGTAAGCATGAAACCTATATATTAATATTTTTCCTTTCTATTCTATGTGCCTTTTGAGTACTTGTGGTTTAATAATAATGTAAAAATGAAAAACAGAATAATACTATGTCTATCTCTTTTGATTTGCCTATTTGAAATAGGTTGCAAGAAAGAAATAGCGAACAATAACGAATCGGTTAACAACTTATTTACCGATTCGGTGCCTACTGTAAAAAATAATGAACCGTTGCTATTGTCATTCAGCAATGGAAACAATGCCACAATTGTTCAATGGCAAGTATTTCCAAATGCAAATTACAGTATCAGCAAAGTAGGTATCTATGCCACTTTCACTTTCAGAAAAGCAGGGGTTTATTCAATTGTGGCTACCGCTAATTCTGTTAAGGCTACCTATATTGTCACTGTTTTAGATAGTGTTTTTAATGCTATCGACACTGGATTTAACTTGAGTGCTTCGAAGTTGGTTAACGTTTTGCCTAGTGAAATTGATTCCTTTACTGTCAAAAATCCTCCAAGCCCAAGCAGTTTTATTTGGACAACTTCAGGAAATATTAGTTATGTAAATACAGCTAGTAACCCTGCAATATTTAGTTTCGGAAGTGGCAAGACAGCTTCTATACAAGTTAAGGTAGGGAATCAAATCCGTAGTCGTACGATATGGTTGTCCGATCCTTCAAATCATAACACATCTTTAGACACAGTGCCTTTTATCTTTAGTGACAAATTGAATATCACACCCTCTGTTTCAAAGGATTTGAATGGAAATAAAATACTTGTTTTAACAGCTCAAACAGGTTATAATTATACATCCACTAGTGATTTAGTTTTGAGTCAATTAGACAGTAGCAACAATCAATTTACCGTAAGTTATGGAGGGGTTGTGATGGCTAAAGTGCCGAGTGCTGATGTTAAACCCGCTTCCTGTATGAGCACTATCAGCATGAAAGAGGGGTCTTTTCCTTTTGTCATCAATTATGGTAACCATACTTATATTGGAACGATTGAATTGAGTGCAACAGGAATCTATACTTTTGCCTGGGCAAAAAACAATGAAGTGTCCATTAATCCTCTAACAGTTCACTAAAGAGGAATATGAACAGTTTGATTTGCTGATTAAAATGAATATTTCTTTTAAAAAGAAATTTAAGGTCAGATTTAAACTTCACATTGTCATTCTGTATCACTTTAGTCATGATTAATTTATTTATTTGACAGACGACTTAGACATATTATTACAAGGCTGTATTAAATATGACAGATTGAGTCAGGAGAAACTGTATCAAAAGTTCTATCCTGAGTTGTTTGCGCTATGCCGTCAATTTTTTGATGAGGAGCACGATATCATTACTGCACTGAATAATGGCATGTTGAACGCCTTTAATAACATTAAAAAGTATGATTCAAAAAAGTGCGCTTTGTATGGGTGGGTTTATTCAATCGTTCGTAATGCTGCTATTTCGCAAGTAAGAGTAAAGAATAATGAAAGGAAATTGTTTGAGATAACCAATGAAATGGAGATTGAAATTAGCGTAAATCCTTTTAAGGATGCAGATGAGGAATTAGTTATTTCCTTCCTGACTACTTTGACCACTACTACAAGGGCGGTCTTTTCCTTGTTTTACATAGAAGGTTTTTTGATAAAAGAAATAGCGAAAGCATTAGAAATGAAGGAAGGTACTGTGAAATGGCATTTAAACGATGGAAGAAATAAATTAAAATTGATTTATAATAACAATACAAATTTAAAGGTCTATGCAAAATAATTTTGATAATATAGACAAGAATAACAATAATGGCGAAAAGCCTATAGTCTCATTTGAAGAAGCTTGGGCGGCCTTAAAACCTGCATTAGATAAGGAGGCTGAAAGGCGGACAAGAAGAAAGAAAAGAATCATATCATTCTTATTCAGTTTCTTAGTATTGAGCTTAGTTGGAGGAATCGTGTTGATGAATAATAGGAAATTACCATCCTCCACAACTTCTTTTAGTGAAAAATCTGCACTACCGAATATTAAGAGTAATATTATTGGAAGTTCTTTGCCAATAATAGTTGGGAATACGATTATTCATCATCATCAACAAAATAAAGGGACTAAAAAATCTACAACTTTACAGTCTGAAAATAAGGAGGGTTCATTTTCTTCAAATGTTAACTCGAATATGAAAGCAGAATTAGGGAACTATCAACAAAAAAACAAGCCTATTCTAACAGATAATCAACTGACAGAAGTTCAGAAAGCAAAGTACCCATTAGCCCAAAAGGGGAGAATGAGGGATAATTCAACTTCGGTTGCATCTAAAAATACGCCTACCAACCATGTTAGTATTGTTGAAAATAATAAATTAAGTACTAACCTTTCTGATACTCAAATGTTGGTTAATCAACCAATTGTTCAAATCAATAAGACTACATCCTACGACAAACCTGCTATCAAGAAGGATACAATCAATCAAGGAGTTAGAGATACCACTACTTTAGCAAATAGCATTGCGAAGAATGAAAAGGTGAAGTCAAAAAGGGACTTATTCCATTTTGGGTTAGAATTTAGTGTGCCCATTCAGGCAGGCATCAACACATTAGATATTAATGGAGCGAAACAGCCGCTCTCCTTATTAATTCCTCAGATTTGGGGAAGCTTGAATTTGACTGACAAGCAAACGCTTTTACTTTCAGTAAATCCCTATTCAACCTATTATTTCAACAACAAAACTCCCCTCAATACAACTACGTATCAAACAACGATACAGCATGCCGCAACGCTAAATAACAATCCTGAGTCAATTAATTATGAGCAAGTGGTTGCTATCAATAAGTTGATTGTGGTACAGGCAGCTATATTGTATCAATATCAGTTATCCTCTAAGCTTAAAGTGGGGGTAGGAGTGGGAATCAATTTCCTTCAGGGTGCCATTTTCAAGGAAAAGATATTCAAAAACAATACCCTGTTGATGACAGATGACATGTACGGAATAGGCAGAAATAGCAAAGAATGGAGCCTCTTGAAGTCTAATTTTATGAATAGCAGATTTGAGTTGTCGTATCAATTTAAAAATGCCGACATTGGATTGAACATCAATACACCGATAGGGGATGTGGTAACCTCTACTATTAGTAACACTTCATTTTTCAATCCAAATTTGTTTCTTAGGTGGAGATTAAAGTAATGCGTTAGGGGTGGCATTGAAAATAATAACGTACTAAAAGAAGGGCACATAGGAATCCTACTTCATAGCATTGAATCTCTTTTCTGAAAAGCTAAACACATAGTGACATAGCCATATAGAAAAACATAGATTTTTTCTTGTGTTCTATGTAAGAGAGGGCACATAGGAATCCTACTTCGTAGCATTAGGAACGCTTTTCTGAAAAGAAGTTATATGTAAAATGAAAGAGGCTGCCCCTTTGAGACAGCCTCTTCATTGTGGAATAAAGACAACTTAATTGTACTATATCAATTACTCATTTTTAATTAACTGAAAGTGTTGATTGAAACACTTGTTCCTTCCTATTCACTTCTCTTATTACTACATTATAAACACCCTTTGCCATTGAACTTACCAAGTTTATAGTATGTGTACTATTGTCGCCCACATGACTGATAGTTTGTTCAGCTACCTTTTGTCCTAATGCATTTGTGATGCTTACAACATACTTACCTGCCACCACATCTCCTAATTGTACATTCAAGGTATTACCTGTCAATGGATTAGGGAACAAGTTATAAGTTGTAAGTTGTAAGTTATAAGTAACCTTAGCGATATTACTGTAGGCAATTGTTCCGTCTGTACTTATTGCCTTGATGCGGTAATAATTAGTCGCAGCTGTTGCATCATTATCAGTGGTACTATAACTAGCTGTTGCAGTATTCTTAGCAGACTCCTCTCCTATTTTAGCGAAACTTGCTCCATCTGTAGATTTCTCCACCTCAAATTTGGCAACTGCATTTTCGCCAACAGTATTCCACTTAATTGTAGCTACATTACCATTTGCAGTGGCAGATGCTACAATACTATTAACAGCTAATGTAGTTGGTTTGAAAATCACACTAAACCTATTTTGATAAGTAGCAGCAACCTTTGCATCAGCTGTAAAGGCAAT
>CANCKV010000399.1 GCA_947378615.1 Chitinophagaceae bacterium
AGTGCAAGCACTACAAATGTTAGTGTTTGTAGCACTGCCCTTCCATATACTTGGAATGGAACGGCTTATCCTGTGGCAGGTACTTATACCAAAACACTCATCAATGCAATAGGTTGTGATAGTATTGCTACCCTAAACCTCACACTAAAAGCAACAAGTACTAGCATAACAAATGTTAGTGTTTGTAGCACTACCCTTCCTTATACATGGAATGGTACAGCTTATAGTGTGTCAGGTACTTATACAAAGACACTCGTAAATGCAGTAGGTTGTGATAGTATTGCTACCTTGAAATTAACAATCAAGTTAACAAGCACAAGCACCACAAATGTTAGTGTTTGTAGCACTTCCCTTCCATATTCTTGGAATGGAACTGCTTATCCTGTGGCGGGTACCTATACTAAAACATTAGTGAATGCAGTGGGTTGTGATAGTGTCGCAACACTTAATCTTACAATCAAGGCAACGAGTAGTTCAATTACAAATGCAACGATTATTCAAGGGGACTCTTACATTTTCAATGGAACAACATATACATCTGCCGGTACTTACACCGCTCATTTAACAAATAGTGTAGGATGTGATAGTGCTGCAACTTTGGTATTGACTGTCACTCCAACTTATACTATTAGCGGAAATGTAAAGAATCCATTAGGTACCATTATTCCATCCGTGACATTAAGTTTAAATGGTAAACAGTCTGTTGTAAATACCGATGTAAGTGGAAATTATAATTTTACTTCAATCGCTAATAGTAACAACATTATTAGGCCTTCTAAAAATAATGATAAGAATGTTGCAAATGGAATAAACGGAACGGATATTAGTCTAATCCAAAGCCATATTTTGAAGAAAGTGATCTTGAATTCTCCTTACAAATTGATTGCTGCAGATGTAAATTATGATGGCGCAGTTAATGGTACAGATATAGCCTTAATTAAGTCTTTAATCTTAAAACATATAACTCAATTTAGTGGCAGTAGATTATGGACTTTTGTGGATAGTAGTTATAAATTTCCTATTCCCACAAAGCCTTTTCCTTTTTATGATAGCATCAATATTGCCACAATAAATACTAATCAATCAGGGAAGAATTTCATTGGTGTAAAACTAGGTGATGTAAACTACGATTGGAACTCTGCAGTTTTAGGTATTGATAGCAAGTCAGCACCTATTGAATTATTCAATGATAATATTTCTGTTAATAATACAGCATCTGAAGTTCGTATTCCAATCAAGGTGAAGAACTTCAAGAATATCATGGGTATGCAATACACCCTCAATTTTAATAGCAATGTGTTCGAATTAAAATCTGTAGAGAAGAATCAAATTGGTGCAGATTACAATTTGGATTATGCCGCAGAAGGTAAACTTCCAATTCTATGGGTGGATGAAGCAAGCTTGGCAAAGACAATTGCAGACAGTACAGTTTTATTTGAGCTAGTATTTAAAAAGAAGGCTAACTTTATGAGGGAAGATTTTAGCATAACTTCCGATATTACTGCTATTAATGCATTTGATGGTAATTACAACACTATAGGTGTTAAAAGGGTAGGAGGGGAGATTACTGAAAGCAGCACAATCAATAATTTTGTTGTATATCCTAACCCTGCAAAAGAAATGATAACAATCAAAGGAGATCACATCAGTGCTGTGCAATTAATAGACAAATTTGGAAAAATAATTAAGTTGCTTTCATTGAAAGATGCCACAAACCCTACATTACAAGTAAGTGGATTAACCTCAGGTGTCTATCATTTACGCATTATGACTGCTGAAGGCAAAGTGAATATTTCAAACTTTATCAAGAACTAGGCACCAATATTTTCTTTAAATGACTGAACTAACCCATTCGAAATTTTCAAACTTTCGGATGGGTTTTATTTTCAGCTGATAGAAAATTATTTTATGTGCTTTCTTTGAGGAATTTGAAGCGTAGTATAAGCACGTCGTTACCGTAGTTATTACAAGGTCATACCCAAGTTTGTACATATCCTTACACTAATAACTACAGGTTTCTACCCTAGTGTGTGCATATACTTTATGTCTAGTATATGTTACTACCATAGTCTTAGCTGCTTCTTACAGTAATGATTGCTTCTGAATACCCTAGTTAGTTTATATCTATACCGAAGTACATTCATCTCTATACCTTAGTATATTGGACATTGTACCCTAGTACAATGGTTGAAGTACTTTAGCATGTGGGTCTTTTTACCCTAGTGATTACAGATCGATACAGTATTGTCCAATCTTAGTATCCTTTGAATCATACTATCTACTTAACCACAACTCCCAAAAGGAAAAGTCTCTTGTATCAGAAAAACGTAGGCGTTTATTATCTTTAAACAAATGAAAAGCCTTACTTAGTTTTATAATTACTCGTTTTTTTTACCTCCCAAATTTATATCTTATCTGTATCTCATTACAAGCTTGTAAAAAAAATGTTTCTTTTCATGTATCTATAGTTTTGCTCTAATAAAAAATATAAACATGGAACATAATACAGGTAAAAACAAATTGACAAAAGTTATTGGTTTTGTCAAAGAAGAAAATGGTAGTTGGTATGCTGACCTTCCCGAATATTTGGAAAAAGGAATCGGCAATAAAAATGACCTTTTGATGGTTGATGGGGCAGATACCTTTCTTGACTTCTTATCAGAAGGGGGTGCAAGAGCCGATATATTGATTAGTACCGAAGAATTCGGAGGTTATGATACCGTACTAAAAAAAGAGTCAATAGGAATGAATCAGTCCTTATTGCAACAGGTTGGGCACGCTGTAGTGGATTATGGAGCGTATTATACAATTGAAAGTTTTAAGGGTACTGCACATAGTCATAGGCTTTGGTTATGTCCTGTTACTGAGTATGTCTTTGGGGGGTATTATCCAGATAAGATTTTTATCAAGGTAGTAAATATTAAGTCTTCAAAAACTAGGAAAACAATCTATCACTTGATCGTAGATAAATCAGGTTCTATGTCTGATTGTGTAGAGAATACAATCAATGGTATTAATGAACAAATACAGAGTATTAAAAAGTTAAAGGAAAAATATCCTGAAGAAGAAATAACAATCGGAATTACAACATTCAACGATAAGATTACGAATAATTTCTTCTTATCAAAGCCAGAGAATATTAATCCATTTACAGAAGAGGATTATAGACCGAATGGATATACTGCTTTGTTAGACGCTATAGGCTTAACAGTCCAAAAAATAGACACTCAAATAAATCAAAATGCATTCAATTTGCCTACAACCGTGGTAATTGTAATCATTACAGATGGTCATGAAAATGCTTCTCAATACTTTAACCTTCAAACGATTAAAAATACAATTACTCGTCTAGAACAAACTGATAAATGGACCTTTAGTTTTTTAGGTGCAGGTATTGATGCGGTAGGTGTGGCAGGAGAGATGGCAATGAATCAAAATAATAGTTTAAACTTTGCAAAAGCGAATATGAAAGATGCTGTTTGGGATAAGCTTAGCTGTTCAATGGATAATTATATCGATAAAAAAAGAAAAAACCTTAGCTTTAAAAACTTTTTTGAAAAATAATTATTCAAAAATTCAGATGTGTAATAAACTTTTCACAAAATGTAAATCCCTATAAGGGTTCAAGCCCCTTATAGGGTTGGTCATTTAATAATATAAATTGATGAAAGCTCATCTAATAAAAAGCAAGGAAGTAGATATTGATTTATTTACAAAAGTGGTTGATTTGTTACAAGCTGTTAAAGGTCAAATCGAATTTACCTATGATGAGGGTTCTGTAATCGACTTTGATACCGATGAACTCTATCCTAAAATTTATGCATCTGAAAGTGAGTTTAGTAGGAAAAATCCAAAGCCTGAGTATAATTATTCTCACAAACTCATGAATTTAAACCGAGTTTTTCCATGGAAGACGGAGATAGTAAAATGGGAAGACCTATTTAAGAAATGTAATCAATACAGGAAACAAAAAAATATTCAATCAGATGAATTTGTGTTGATACTGACTGATAATCCGAATGAGTATAATTGGTTCGCCTCTCTAGATGAGCGGATGCCTTTTAATGGGTTTATTCACACAGCAAATTGGGAACGTTTTATTAGTTGTCCTCCTGAGTTTCCTATAGCTTATGAGGTAATTGCTTTAATGCTACAGAAGAATATTTTT
>CANCKV010000400.1 GCA_947378615.1 Chitinophagaceae bacterium
GGAAAGGATAAAAAGACAAATTGCGGTAATTTGCCTCCACTCAAAAAAGGAATTTGAGCTTTTTAGTGTACTCATAATTAAACGTTTACAAATGAAAAATACTATTGAAATTGGTGTATAACATTTTTTTGCTTAAAGAGGTTCGTGGAGACACGAACCTTGGCAGAGCATTTGAAAATCCTGAACTATCATCCTGAACAGATGTAATGTTCAGGTATGCATTTAAGTAATTTAAGACTTAAATCAAAACCAAGTCTTATGAGTAGCAATCGACATTTCATATAATCAAATATTATAAAAGGCTAAATATTTATTTTAAGCTGCAAATATAGCTGACCTCAAATATTTAGCAGGGGGGTAAATCGTCCATTTATGAGGGGTAAATTGACCCTTTTATACTATTTATTAGCCTTTATACCAAATTATAAGCTTTTAAAATGAATTACCACACCACCCGCCCTTTAATTTCACTCTAGATATACAAGAATATTAAAATACAACAATACTCGCCGCTCCTATCCTCTTTTCATTTGCATAAATGACGACTTGATAATTGCCTGCTGATAGACTAGCATTCCCTATATTAATCTTCATTGCTCCATTTCTATTTGAAAGGAATTGTGATTGGGCAAAAACTAGTTTGCCTATTGATGAATAGATTGCCAATTTATATTTCCCAATACTAAGACTTTCATATTGCAGTGTAAATTGATTATTAGTTACAATCGTCGGGAACACTTTAATTAAATTATTAACCACTACATTATTTTCAAACAATATTTCCTTTGAATAAACAGTATTTGAAGATGCAGTGATTGCTTTTAAGCGATAATAATTCATCCCATAATTTGCGGTGGAATCTATGATATGATAATCGCCTGTTCCATTTGACTTTACTGTCTGAATATCATTATAGCTAATGCCATCCTGACTCCTTTCCACCAAAAATTCCTTAACGCCTTCTTCATTTGCAACGCTCCAATTGATGAGAAATGATGTTCCATGAGATTTCCCAGTTACAGATGTAAACTGTAAAGGCAATGTTGTTGCCTGATTTAATAATATCTCAAAACGATGGCTGCCACTACTAGCTGTATCAGTAGTGATATTAAAACCATAGTTAGGATTATTAACCATATCCTGTTGAATACCCAAGAAATTATCCTTCAATAATAGCTTAGTACCTAAAGGAAAACCTAATACATCGCTGAACTTCAATTGAAAACTACCTGTAGTGGTGCTTTTGGTAGATAACATTATGGTATCAACCAAAAACCCTTGTGGACGAGTGGCGATTGCTAATGAATAATTATCCTTCAAACTGCTTAAAGTTTGATTGCCACTACTGAATGATACTGCATCTAACTTCTGATTGTATTGTTTTGAACCTTGACTTGAATAGTTGATGGCAATTTCATCTAATAAAGACTGACTTGAATACATTCCCACTTTAATGAGGGCATTGTTGCTGATTCCAAAGTAATGCGTATTTGGGATGATGGAATCTAATTTGTGTGCCTCCTTGAAGGTGACAGAATTGGTAGTCTTATTTGCCTCTACAAAGAATGCCTGCCCTATCGCCAAATAATTACCATTGACGCTGTTATATCCTGTATCCAAATTGGTCATCACTCCATTTAGATAGGTGGTATAGTTTCCATTTCCAATTGGACTATAAGTCCACATCTTATTGTTGATGCCATTATTATCTGCTTGAAAGGAAGGAAAATAAATTTGACAAGGATAAGGATTTGCCAACAATGTATAGAGATGTTGTGTGGTATCATTCAATGGAACTATCACATTTCCTTGTGTCAACGTTCCTGTTGCACTCAATACCACACTTGTAGGGGGAAGCGGTGTAGGACTATTCAATTCATTTGAACAAGTACCTTGAGTCCTATCTCCCCTAATGTTCATTCGGTATCCAATGCCAGGAGTCAAATTAGTATTCTTTGTATTTGCTACCGAAACCCACCTGCTGCCATTAATTGGATTAGCATTGTAGATAAACATGCTAGGAGTGTTTGAGGCAGTGGCATCAAAACCATTGCTATTATATTGTGTTCCAACTGTTCCGCAGATAGTGCCACCCGCACCTGCACCCGTGATATAGACTTGTTTCTGCCAAGAACTATCAATTAGTTGAGAAACCGAACTGCCTACGAAACTATACTTACGGGCAGATTTAGCAGGAATAAATAATTGGGTATTGACATTTCCTGTAATTGTTCCATAGATGTTTGATACCCTAGCAGTTTTTAATGCTGAAGATAAAAGGGTAAGATTTCCTGCCGATGAAAGAGTACCTGCTGTTGCCCTCACTAAACTAATAACGTATAGAGGATTGCCCAGAGTAACTGTTCCTGTTGAAGCTACACTCAATGAATCAAGCAGATTAGAAGTTCCAAGTGCTGACTGATTAAAATACAAAGTACCCTCCCCTGTCACCCGAATCCTACTAGTAGCTGACCCTGTAATAGTTCCTGTTCCTGAAATAATTCCATTTATAGTTAACAGATTGCCGTTTAATGTCAATCCTGCATTGTTTGAAAGATTATTGACTACAAGACTACCATTACCCAACATCAATGAACCATTGAGTATCAAAGAACCGTTAACAGTTGTAGAACCTGAACCTGTGAATGTAGTTGACCCACTCAAAGTTAGATTACTCCCTATCGATAAATTATTATTACCCAATCCAATTGAAGTTGCACCTGTATTAGTGAAAGACAAATTACTGTTTGATAGCGTCAATAATGAATTGGTCACATTCGCATTATTTCCCACACCCGAACCAGACCCAATTGTAGTTGTGTAAGATGTACCTGAATAACTGATTGTACCCCCTGCGGCAACATTCACTGCAATTGTTTGGGTAGAAGGCAGCAAGTTATTGATGTGTACATAGCTGCCACATTTCAAGATTCCTGTTGCACCAATATTTACCGTAAGCGTATTCGTAGTTCCTGAAGCTCCTACTGTTGAATTGGTGGTTGTTACCAAACCAATTGAACCACTACTCACATCGAGCGTACCATTTATGTTATATGTATCCGTAGAAAGAACACTAGCAGTATCGTTATTATTGTTATTGATATGAAAATATCCTGACTTTATGGTAACAGTTGTCCCTTGATTAATTGTCAAACTCCTAGTAGAAGCTATTGGCGTCGCCTCTAAGGTTAATGCTACGCTTGTACTTGATAGCGTCATTGTTTGACCAATAGTAATACTCGTAGATACTGTACCTATATAGGAAGTGCCGATTGCATATAGATTACAAATGCCTGTTCCATTTGGGTTATTGATAGTTAAAGAAGTGCCTCCACGAGTTTGAATACTTAAACCAGTATTAGTACCGAAATAAGTTGATTCACCCAAAGTGCCACTATTATTTATCACTACCACTCCTTGACATTGCAGTACTTGAGTGGTATGATTCGTGGAATTTAATACGGCACCATCAGCAATCGTGATAGTAGCAGGATTGCTGATAGTGCCTCCACTGCCATAATACATCCCATTGAAAGTTCCTGAAGTGGCAATTGTAAAAGTACCCGAAGAAATGGTTAAGTTATTTTTCAAAACAACAGAATTGCCATTGCTAGCTACTGTAACCACATTTGCAGAAGCCCCTGTAGCAATCTCTAAATTTGTCAAGGTAAGGCTAGCAGAACTAGTAGCTGAAATAGAAGTCCCTGCACCAGTCATCTTCAATTCGCCACTTCCGCTTTCCGTACCTGCACCACTCACATTACCATTAACTGTAATTGTATGACCTGCATCCGCTAATATTCCACTTGTAACAAAGCTTAGGTTGGTAACAGAAAAGTTACTGCCTAAAGTAATGGTATTTGTGGCAACCTGTAAGTTAGAAATGGAACCTCCTCCTGAAAGAGATGTTGATACTCCATTCATCAACACTGTACCTGCACCTGTAATTGTTCCATTGATAATTGCATTCCCTGTAATATTCAATGTTGCACCCGAAGCGATAGACAAAGTAAATCCAGTATTGACAGTTAATGAATTGATGGTAGTAGTGCCTGTAGTATTGATAGTGACATTTGAATTGATGATTGCAGGCCCACTTGTAGTAGGCACACTCCCTCCTTGCCATGAAGAACCGACAGACCAATCAGCATTTGCAATGG
>CANCKV010000401.1 GCA_947378615.1 Chitinophagaceae bacterium
TACTATTTCACTTTTTAAGTACAACAGTTCACTAGATGATGTAAAAAAGGAATTGTTGAGGGTAATGGAAATATCTTCTGAGAATTTACTTAGTCTGATTAATGACGTACTCGACTTTAGTAAAATGGAAGAGGGACTGATTAGTTTTAACGAAAGAGATATTGAGATTAAGGCATTTCTTAAAAACCTAAAGTTAGCAAATCAAGTAAGGGCAGAAGAAAAGGGGAATGTGGTTAAAATTATGATTGATGATGACATCCCAGACTTTGTTAAAGGCGACGATCTTCGTCTTGGTCAAATATTAAATAACCTTATTTCAAATGCAGTTAAATTCACGAGAAAAGGGACAGTAACTGTAACAGCCAAATTATTAAAAAAGACTGCGTCCTATTCTGATTTATTTTTTGAGATTGCAGATACAGGAATTGGAATACCTTATGATAAACAAAAACTAATTTTTGAAAGATTCACTCAGGCTAATAATAATATCACTCGTGAATATGGGGGGTCAGGTCTTGGATTAACAATCATTAAAAGATTATTATTACTTCAAGGAAGTGAAATTAATCTTGAAAGTGAAGTTGGAAAAGGTTCTAAGTTTTTCTTTACTTTAAGATTTAAAAATAGCGAAACACAAAAGAAAGAATTACCTCTTTCTAATAATAACGTTTCTGACTTGAATGGATTAAGAATATTATTAGTAGAAGATGTTGAATTCAACATTTTTGTTGCTGAGATGATGCTGAACAATTGGAATGCAAAGGTTGACAAAGCGGAGAATGGATTAATAGCAGTGGAGAAAGTTCAAATCAACAAATACGATTTGATTTTGATGGATATACAGATGCCCGTAATGGATGGTTATACAGCAACTGAAGAAATTAGAAAATTCAACACAACCACTCCAATTATCGCTCTAACAGCATCTATTTCAATAGATATTCAAGAAAAGGCAGATACTGTTGGCATGAATGGATTCATAACGAAACCGTTTAATCCTAATGAATTATTGAGCATCATTAAAAGCAGTGTTTAGTTAATAAATATCGATTGTAAAAAGTCAATAGTTAATATTGACTTTACTTTTTGATTTCAAATCAAACATTTGCGACTAATATTTATTTTCAATTGAGATGATTATTAAACCACTGTATTCAAAAATACTAAAATCATATCCTGTTTATAAACTATCTTAATGTAAATTACCTGCAATTTATTATTCAACAAAATCAAAACACTTCATTGATTTATTTTATAAAACTATCTGTTTATTTGCATGCAAATAGAATAGATTAGTACTTATTCTATTGCTTAATAAATTAACAAAAAATAAATTATAACATGCGCATCAAGAAAGCCGTTATTACTGCTGCAGCAAGAGGAGGACGCTTATACCCTGTTGCTGATACTATTCAAAAAGCAATGTTGCCTGTACTAGATATCGATGGATTATACAAACCCGTCATTCAAATCATTGCTGAGGAGGCCTTCGAAAGTGGAATTGAAGAGATTTGTATTGTCTGTGCTCCAGGCGATGGAGAACGGTACAAAAGTTCCTTCGAATCATTAAGGAGTAATCTGACTAAGTCGTTTCATGACGTAGATTGGGCTAAAACACAAGCCGATAGAATTACTCATTTATTAGCAAATACCATTTTCGTAGAACAGAAAGAAGCGCTTGGCTATGGTGATGCTGTTCTAAGGTCGGAAGCGTTTGTAAATGGCGAACCATTTTTATTATTGTTAGGGGATTATATCTATGTTTCGCAAAATAAAGAAAAACGCTGTGCAGCTCAATTGATTGACGTTGCAATCAGAGAGAATAGTGCAGTTTCTGCTGTGAACCCGACTATTGAACATCAGATTACAAGATATGGCACCTTAACTGGAAAACAACTTCAAGGAGTTGGCAATCTATATCAAATAGAAAAAATAATTGAAAAACCGTCTTTAAGCATTGCTGAATTAGAATTACAAACTCCCGGATTAAGAGTAGGCTATTACTTATGTCTATTTGGAATGCACGTTCTTACTGCCAATGTTTTTGATTTGATAAGAAAGCAAGAAAATGGAAAGGACTTACTACAATTAACGCCTGCTTTACAAGAATTGGCCTCTCAAGAAAAATATTTAGCGGTAGAGATGAAAGGTTCCCGCTATGATTTAAGCCGTAAACATGGTTTGTTACGTGCACAGGTTGCTTTGGGATTGGCAGGAGAAGGTAAATCTGAAACATTATCTACACTAGTTGAATTAATTGCAGAAGCAAGTCATTAGTTGTTAGTTATTAGTGGTTAGTTATTAGTGTTAAAGTTATCTTCTAACATTTAATAACTAACCACTAAGCACGAACAACTAACCTCTAACCACTTATAACTATTAGACATGAATATATTTATTGAAACGATTGTTTCTAAAGAACCCGAAAAGCGGAATCGTTCATTTTATAAACTAGCATCTTCTTTTACTTCAAAAGAATTACTTTCTTTATTATTAGAATTGGAAGAGTTCAGAAAGAACACACCTAATCTCTATGAAAAAGTTCGGGCAATATTGTTTCTATATGCAGGATTCCGTTTTTTCTTAGCTGAAGATGCTACTATCCCACAAGCAGGAACTATTAATTATACTGGATTTGAAGATTTGTTAGGAAGAAGATTTGAAAGTGCTATCAATGTATTTCTCAATTCTGTAAAGAATGAAGGACCAAATGCAGCTTTATTGAGTGCGTTGGCTGATGGTTATCATCAATTGTCCTTTCAGATACTCGCCAATCAAGTTCGCAAAAGTGTTCGTAGTAGTAAGGGCAATCAATGGATGTTTAGGGTCGGACATAAGGAAGAACATGCCATTAAAATTCATCCGTCTCTTTTTGTCCGCAAGGAAGATTCCCTTTTTTATCCCATTTTGCATGAACAGACTTCTGTTCGAATGGACTTAACACATAGTGGATGGTCGGATATCTTTTTTTTAGGAATGGACTATCCAGAAGGTGCAAGGGTAATTAATTTATCTATCGACTTAGGGGTATTTGGAAGGGATAAGACAATAAGACCACCATTAAATAGCTTTGTTAGAATCATTACTGAACCTGTTATCAGGATTACGAGTATTGATTTGGATACTACAAAAGATATTTCTGACCTTGATGACTTATTTAATTTCGGTAATGATTACCTCAGCCTAGTAAAGGCAGGTATCATTGCATCGGGATTAATTCCCCCATCATTTGAAGGTACCAATCAATCATTAGCCGATATATTATCAAAGGTTGTTGCACCAGGAATGGGCATTGAACTGGTTACAGCAGTTAATGATATTCCAAAAGGTTCTCGTTTTGCAGTATCCACTAATTTATTGGGTTCAATTATTAGCGTATTGATGAGGGCTACCTGCCAAACAAAAAACACTGAAGGACCATTATTAGAACATGAAAGAAGATTAGTTGCTTCTAGGGCAATATTAGGAGAATGGATTGGAGGTTCAGGTGGAGGATGGCAGGACTCAGGTGGTGTATGGCCAGGAATTAAGGCAATCGAAGGTACGTTTTCTCAGTTAGGAGACCCTGAGTTTGGTATTAGTCGAGGCACTCTCCTACCCCAACATACAGTTTTTGGTGGTGAGGCGATTCATCCTGAAATGGAAGAAAAAATCATGAAGTCACTTGTGTTGATGCATGGCGGAATGGCATCAAATGTGGGTCCTGTATTGGAAATGGTCACTGAAAAATATCTTTTGAGAGGCGAAAACGAATGGGAGGCAAGACAGCATACCAATCAGATTTTCGAAGACATCAAGAAGGCTATTCAAGAGGGAGATATAAAGAAATTGGGGAATAGTACTGAGAAGAATTTCTACGAAGCCATCAAACGGATTATCCCTTTTGCAACCACTTATTTTACAGAACAAATTATTGCAAAAGCAAAAGCAGAGTTTGGAGATGATTATTATGGTTTCCTAATGCTCGGAGGTATGTCTGGAGGAGGTATGGGCATGTTTATTAATCCTGAAAATGCTCAATCGAAGGAAAAAGTATTGGCAATAATCAAACAAACTAAAAAGGAATTATCAGATTCACTCCCATTTGCTGTGGAACCTGTCGTATATGATTGGAAGATTAACCATAAAGGCACTTGGTCAACTCTATTAGAAGGAAACGA
>CANCKV010000402.1 GCA_947378615.1 Chitinophagaceae bacterium
ATAACAATCTGTATCAATTAAATTAAATCCGATTTCATTTAGAAAATTAGCTTTAGAACTTATTAAATTATTATGAACAAAGAATATTTAGCAGAAACATTGACAGAAGAAAATATTGCGAACTTTTTTAGTGAAGGATTGGGATGGAATGTATTAGATGCATCTGAAGAAACTTTTGGTAGTAAGGGCACACTTGGAAGAGAGGATGAAACTGAATTGTTGCTCAAATTCGATTTCATGGATGCCATCGAAATGATAAATCCCGGGCTCCCTGAAGAAGCTTATGAAGAAGCCTATGAAAAATTTAAGCAGGTTGCTAAATACACTACTGCTGAAAAAATTCTTCAGGACAACCTGACAGCTTATCATTTAATTAAAAATGGAATTCCAGTTACTTATACCGATAATGAAGGAAATGAGGTAGAAGAACGAGTCCAAGTTTTTGATTTCAACCATTCTGAAAGTGTAAATAATATTTTTTTATTGATAGAGAACTTTACAATTATCAATAAGGATAATAAAAAGCTAACCTTTGATCACCTTGGTTTTTTGAATGGCATTCCCTTGATATTCTTTGACCTGAAATCGAATTTGAGCCATAAACATCAGGCATCTTTAAACCATGTGAAAATAGCTAAGGAATTAATTCCCGAACTATTCACCTATAATGCATTCATTATTATTGGCAACGATAAGGAATGTAAGATTGGAACTATTACATCGAAATCCAAAGAATATTATGAGTGGAAGAATGACGACGAACCTACTGATGTGTCATCAAATATAGAATTACTGCTGATTGAAACCTGCACTAAGCAACGTTTTCTTGACATCGTGGAGAACTTCACCTTGTTTAGCAATAAACCAACAGGAATGGTAAAGGTTTTGGCTAGAAACCATCAGTTGATTGGTGTAAACAAGTCGATTGAACAACTTCAGCGTCATAGAAATGCCTTCAAGGAAGGTACTATTACAAAGGAAGAAGCAAAGAAAATTGGGTTGTTCCTTCATGCTTTTGGTTCAGGAAAAAGTTATTCTATTGTTTTCTTTTGTCAAAAAATAAACAGAAAGTTTGAAGGAGTTTATACCTTTTTATTGGTGACTGATAGAAAGGAATTAGATGTTCAATTGTATAATACTTTCAAGAAAGTTGGGGTCATTCCAAATGATGCCGAACGCCCTTCGGTAGATTCAGCACTTCCAGCATTGATAAAACAAGGGGAGAAATTCATTTTTGCTTTGATACATAAGTATGCATCAAGTTCAGTAATCACTCAGAGGGATAATATAATAGTGGTCATAGATGAAGCACATCATGTTCAGAGTGGTTCATTGGCATTAAACCTTAGAAGGGCACTGCCGAATGCTACTTTTATAGGCTTTTCTGCGACGCCAATTTCGAAGGATGATAAAATCACAGATAAGCTTTTTGGAAAAACAATTGCAGAATATGACTTTAAAAGTTCCTTAGATGATGGTGCTACAGTGCCGCTTTATTATGATAACAGAGGTGAACTGTTGCAATTGGAAAGTCCTAAAATTAGTAATTCACTGAGGGAGGCAATAGAAATTGCTGATATGGATAATCTACAATCTGAAAGATTGAAACAATTGTTCAATAGGGATTATCCTGTGATGACAGATGAAAAAAGATTGCGAGCAATAGCAAAGGATGTTATCACTCATTTTCATGGAAGAAAGTTTTTGGGTAAGGCCATGTTTGTAGCTGTAGATAAAGTTACGGCAGTTCGGATGTACGATTATTTGAAAGAAGAATGGGAACTTTATCTTGAAGAGAATAGAATTGAAATAAAAAAAATTAAGGACAAAGACCTAAAAGCTCAAAAGCAAAAGGAATGGGATTGGAGTGAGGAAACAGAAATTGCCGTAATCGCAGGAAAAGAGCAATTTGAGGAAGAGAAGTTTCATGACATGCAACTCGATATTGAAACGCATTGGAATAAGATGCAGGAAAGAAATATGGAACATGATTTTAAAAACAAGTTGCATCCTTTCCGTTTGGCTATCGTATGTAATTTATGGTTGAATGGGATTGACGTTCCAACTCTTTCTACTATTTATTTGGATAAACCACTGATGCCTCAGACTTTGATGCAGGCAATTTCTAGGGCAAATAGGAATTGTGAAGGCAAAGAATATGGATTGATTGTTGACTATCTTGAAAATTATGAGACTCATGTGGAATCCCTTTCGCTTTATGCAGTTGTTAATCAAGAGAATGTGGAGAATCAGGCAGAGTTACCTCTAAAGCCCTTGTCTGAATTGAAAGGATAAATGAGATTCTAGAAGATGAAATTTATATACACTAACCTTTACAGGGTTCAAAATCCTGTAAAGGTTTTTTATTGTGAATAACTTTCAGGCATCGAAACTTAGCTATGATTTGAAATTCAGATTTAATTAATTTGTGTTTTCAATAGTTCTTGGTATTTCAATCACAAAAGTTGTTCCTTTTCCGAGGGCACTATCCACTTTGATTTTTCCTTTATGCGAATCAACAACCATCTTCACATAGCTCATTCCCAACCCAAAGCCTTTTACATTATGTACATTTCCGGTATGAACTCTATAAAACTTTTCGAAAATACGTTTAGTGTTTTCTTTACTCATGCCAATCCCATTATCCTGTACACTAATTGTCAGTTTACTTTGTGTGGCTTGAGTAGCCACAATAATTCGAACATTATCATGACTATATTTAATGGCATTATCAATTAGGTTGGAAAGCATATTGGTAAAATGAATGGTATCCACCTTCAATAAGTCGTCCTTTGCATTTAGTTTAAGTTCTACTTCTCCATTCTTATCATCAATTTGCAAAACAAAAGTATCGATTATCTGAGCTATCATTTCGTTGATATGAACAAGGGATAGCTTTAGTTGAAGTTCCTGCTTCTCTTGTAATGCCGCTTGTAAGATACTCTCTACATGACGGTTCATTCTTTTGCTTTCTTCTTTAATGATACCTGTAAAATAATTCAACTTTTCCTTATCGTTTTGTACTTTCTCATTCTTAAGTGCATCTACAGCGAGTGAAATAGTCGCAATAGGAGTCTTGAACTCATGCGTCATATTATTAATAAAATCGCTTTTTATTTCTGCTAATTTCTTTTGGTTAAATAAAGTTCGAAGCGTAACAAAAAATGCCGCAATAATAACTAGCATAAATGCACCTGCACCCACTATAATCCATCTTAACGATCCCCAAACTTGTTTGGTAAAGTCCGGCACGATGATGATAAGGTGTTCAGGGGTACTGAAACCCTGTAAATCTGCAGCCGACTCTGGTCCAATCCCCACAAATAGTCGCTTGTTTGAAACGGTATCCCAATAGGCATCTTCGAAGTTGGAAGACTTCATTTCGAAGTCCTCATTATTATTGATAACCGCAAATTCAAATTTGATATTTTGTAATTCTTCCTTTTTAAAAGCTTTCTCTAGCCTTTCATGTACATCTTCGAGTTTGAATTTTTCGTCCACGGTAGGAGGACTTAAAAGCATGGGAATGCTGCTGCCAAACCTATTGAAACCAAAGGAGGGCTTCACCTTTAAACTTGGTGCTGTAGCTGATGCATTATAAAGTTCAACAGCGACCGATACTCCTGCTTCGTTAATTTTATTATTCAGTTGCCCCCGGCGAATCACTAATAAATCTTTGAGCCAAGAAGCCTGAAGGATCAACAAACCAAGCAATGAAAGCGTAGTTAATATTACAATGATGGGTAGCGTTTTCTTCATTGCGGGCAAATATAAACACTGAAATGTGCGATTTTAATAATAATTATAGCTTTACCGATATTTTAACCGAGTTTTTGTTTTGGTAAATAAAAAATAATTCTTACTTTTCTCCTATGGAAAGTATAATTAATCCTGGAACATTACTTATTTCTGATCCTTTTCTGAAGGATCCCAACTTTTTGAGGACTGTTGTTTTGATTTGTGATCATCAGGATGAAGGGAGTTTTGGTTTTGCTCTGAACAGACAACAAGAACATGTTTTGGGCGATTTGATAGAAGATTTATATGGGAATGAATTTCCTGTTTTTTATGGGGGGCCTGTACAGACAAACACTTTGCACTTTATTCATCAGTGTCCACAACTTATTACAGGAGGTATAGAAATTATTAAAGG
>CANCKV010000403.1 GCA_947378615.1 Chitinophagaceae bacterium
AAACTCTTCTGAACGAAGGAATAATTTACCTGCTTGAGTTTGCAGGTCATCTCTATCCACAATCATTACAATGGTAGGGGAGCCAAGCTCCTCGCAACGCAAAGATAGCTGACGAGCCAAAAACATCATTGTATAGGTTTTACCACAACCAGTTGCGCCAAAGTATGTTCCACCTTTTCTATTGTTTGCAGCATGCGCCTCTAGCACACTCACTTTAAGCATTCGAGTAGCAAAAAATTGAGGGTAGCGACACACTACCTCTTCATCTTTGTCGTGTTTTTTGTCAGGGAAATAAACGAAATCTCGAACAATTTCTAAAAAGCGATTGGGCTCGTACACTCCTGCAACTATGGTTCTAACTTGGTCGCTACCTCGCTTGGCAGACTCGTCCGCATTATTTACTTTCTTCCACGCATAGTAGTGATTGTAGGGGGTGTAAGTTGTACCAATTTTTGTATTATTTACCGTGGCATCACTAATACAAGAGAGCACAGAATAACGCAAAAGATGTGGTATATCTCTTTTGTATCGAATATGAATTTGGTCGTAAGCATCTGCAATTGTTGCATTAAAATCTGATGGATTTTTAAGCTCGAAGATGCATAGTGGAATACCATTAACGAAGAGTAATACATCAGGTATGCGGATGTCAGCTTTTAGTCCATAACCTACTTCAAACTGATTAACACAGCGATAAATATTGTTCCTATTTTGTGCCTCAAAATCGACAAACTCGATATCAAATGTTTTTCCATCTTGATTGCGTGTATAACGAAATCCATCTCGTACAAGGTAGTAGGTGTTACGAAGTAACTCGAAATGGGTTTGACCGCTCACGTAACGTAAACGGTTGATAATTTCTTCTATGTCACTTTGCTGTAAATCGGTATAGCGTTGTTGAAGATAATCAGTTAAATCATTTACAAGTATTACTTCACGGTTATTGCGAGCTATACTACCTCCGTGTTTGTATTCCCAGCCTTGCTGAACAAGCAGGTCGATTAGGGCTTCTTCATAATCGCTTTCGTAATATTTACCTTTCATATATTTTCATACTTTTAAAGCTTATATATTTATTGCTTTTTGAACCAAGGCAGGACAGATTGTTTTCATTTTTTCACGAGACTCGTTTGCAATCTTTTTAGCCTCTTCGGTACAATTATATATATCTACAATTGCTTGTTGGACTTCCGATGGAGGGATTGGAATCATTATATTACAAAAGACATCCCAATCAAGATTAGAACGTACGCTACCATCACTTAGAAACGATCCATATCGATCCATTTCGAATCGCTTAAATTGAATGAATAAAAACTCAGGTAAAATCTCGGACTTATCTTTTACTACAAATGTTGTATAAGCTGGAGATACCAATATGGAGTCACTTTTTGTGTATAATGCTAATCGAATACAAACGTCACGTCCTGTTTGCATTCCACTAAATACAAACACGTCTTTTTCAACTATCTTATACCTTGAGCTGTCTAATTCGTTGGTATCAGCAACTGTTGGCATAAAGGTTTTATCTTTATTTATACCACAAAAAGGGAAATTATTTGAATTAACATTTTTCACATCATAGACTCTAATAAAATCACCAAGTTTAACTTCGGGGTAATTTTTTTTGCAATCAATGATATAGGCTTGACAAGCTTCTGTTAGAGGTTTGATTAATGATTCGTTTTGCTCAGCCAATGCCTTTAATCCATTATAGGTATCCACAAACTCCTGCTGAAAATCAATATCAAGAAGCGGGAAAAGAATTTCTTGCAAATTTGCTACTCTAAAATAATTTCTTGCAGAACCTATGGCATCATACCAACAAAATCTCGCAAACTCATCTCTCTTTATAAATAAATTTAGATATTCTGGTAACAATTCCTTTGTATTATTAACATAAAAGATTTCATATAGAGACGAACAGATAGCTTGATCATATTCCAGATTCAGAGAAATGGAATTTAATTCCATCCTTGCTGGGTTAAATACAAAATCATTTTTATAAAATACATTATACAACGAAGTGTCCGCATCTAATTGCTTTGGAGGAATGAATCCAGAGTTGGTTACCCCTCTTATGGGCACATTAAGATTATAATTTTTTTCCCTTCGTTGAGTTATATAGTCCCCTAAACGAACCAAATTGCCAAGTTCATTTTTAACACTCATAACCAAGATGCTTTAAGGCTTTGCGTAATGTTTTGTCATTTTGTTCTTGGCGTTTCAAAAGGTCAGAAACGGTTGTTGCTGTTTCAGTCAATACCTTGTGATAGTCGATAGATGTATCACGGTCTACAAATTCAATATATCGGCTTGGCACAAATGAAAAATTATTACTTTTTAAATCGTCAAAGCCAATAGAACGATACAGTTCAGGTTCGGCATAGTTAGTCCCATCTGTTCCTTCGCTTTGCCAATTAAAATAAATTTCTGATGCACGCTTAATCTGATCGGCTTTCAGTTCCACTTTCTTTTTTTGCTCTGCTTTAATTGAGTTTTCAGTCCACTGCCGTAAATCCATAAATAGGATTTCTTTTTGTCTGTTACGCAATTTGCGTCCGTGCCATATGCCGCCCTTTTTATTCTCATTCAATATCCAAAGCGTTACAGATATATCGGTAGTATAGAAAAGTTCACGGGGCACAACGATAATGGCTTCCACTTTATCATTTTCAATCAACTTTTTCCGAATTGCTACTGCATCACTATCCCCCAAAGCACCATTAGCAAGTAAAAAACCTGCTACACCTTTACCAGCCTTCAACTTTGATAGCATATGCAAAATCCAAGCATAGTTGGCATTGCCCTCCGGTGGCACTGAATAGTCCGCCCAGCGACTGTCTTTACTCATTGAAATATCATACCATTTCTTTAAGTTAAAAGGCGGATTAGCCATAATAAAATCAAAGGTCAATCCTTTATGTAAATCATTTGAAAATGTATCGGCATTTTGTTCGCCAAGGTGATGTGAGATACCACGCATAGCAAGATTCATTTTGGCAAGCCGAAATGTTGCTGGGTCTCTCTCCTGTCCATAAACGTTCACCATTTTAATATCACCTTGTTTTGCCTCAACGTACTTTGCACACTGAATAAACATACCGCCCGAACCACAGCAAGGGTCATAAAGCGTTCCATCATAAGGCTCAATAAAAGCTGCTATCAACTCAACTATATCGTGTGGTGTATAAAATTCGCCTTCTTCTTTTGTTGCATTCACTGCAAACGATTTAAGGAAGTACTCATATACACGACCAATCAAATCTTTTTCTTCGCCAAAAGTTTTATGTGAAATTTTATTTACTTCGTCAACGACTTTTTTAATGACGTTAGCTTCGAGGTTAATTTGAGTAAACAAACCGATACGGATACAGCCTTTCAATGCATCACCACTATTTTCAAGTTCCTGGATAGCATCATCAAGCGTGGCATTTAATTTTGACGAAGGCTGGTCTATAATCATTGACCAACGTGCTTTTTCAGGTACAAAGGCTATTCCTTTATAACGACTTGGGCTATTTAGGAATGATTTTATTACTTCTTCATCAGTAATACCATTGTTGAGACATTCTTGTCTCATTTCACTCTGTGTATTTTCAAACTTCTCTCCAATAAATCGCAAGAATATCAGTGTTAAAAGCAAGTCCCTCTTATCATTCAGCGAAGCATTACTTCGTAAATATTCCCTGCAATTAAACAGAATGGATTCTAGGTTTAGTGTGTCTGTCGTTTTTTGTTTTTTAGCCATCTTTTAATTCATTTTCTCAATTACTCGTTAATTAATTCTGATACTTTTACCTCTAATACTTTAGCAATATTCAATAAGGTATCAATACTGGGATTTGTCTGATTGTTGCACCAGTATGACACACTCACTTTACTAACGCCTAACATGGTAGCTAAAACTTTCTGTTGAATGTGTTTTTCCTTTAAAACCTCATCTATTCTGAGTACTTTCTTCATCTAATTTCTATATTATAGGATAGATGCTCAAGTTAAGCAATATTTGATTTCATTGATTACCTTTATTTATAATTTGTTTGACAGCTAAGGACAATTAGTTCAAAATAAAAATAATTCAATTATATTTGAATGTACATCAAGAATCCTTAAATGGATACCAACCAGAGACAAAACTCAAAGGTGGTAA
>CANCKV010000404.1 GCA_947378615.1 Chitinophagaceae bacterium
TATTGACCCGATAAATCCTCTGCATAATGAAGTGAAAAATGATCTTTGTTTGACATGGTCTCAAAATAAGTGAAATTCGTTCAATTCCCCAAAGGGCTTATTTCTGGTAACGGAAATTTATAGGTTCTGTAAAGTATATGGCAATAAGAACTATTTCTTGTTCTAAATTCCCTTATGCTATTCATTATTCAATAGATGAATTAAAAGAGGAAGTAGTTATTACCTCCATATTTCATTTGCACAGAAAACCTTTTTGGGAATAAAGGAGAATTTTTAATTTTCAATGAAAAATAAGGCGTGTAAATCAATTAGAAATAATGGGTTTGCACGCTTTTTATTTGTGTAAACCCATAAACCCTTAAAGGGTTTTGAACCCTATAAGGGTTAGTATAAAAATTACAATTACAATAAAATTAATGGACTGAAAAAGTATTTATCAATCCTTTTGCTGCTATTAATAGAGTAGTCAACAAGGAATTAATCATATAATAAAAATAATGAAAGCAATTACGAATACACTAATACTGTAAATTTTAGGTTTAATAGTCATAATAATTATAATGACATCTAAAACATCAAAGGCACAGTTCAATATAGGAAGCCTGAAACAAATGATAGCGGTATTAATGGCAATGGCACTAAGGGTACACCTTCTCCTGTTGTACCTTTTGATGGTGGAATGAGTTTGGTGTTACTAGCAAGTGGCATTGGATATGGGGCAAAAAGAGTTTATAAAAAGCATTAAACTTAACAAAAGAATAAGCAATACCCCCTAACCTTCTTTAATCACATGGGTAGCTATAAAAATGAAAACCAATCACAATTTAAAGTGCGGCACTTGTAAAGTATCGCACTTTTTTATGTGCATCAATGAATTGGAGAATTATAGGCAACGGTTATTTAATTCCATGAAGAGATTTGACAACTTTTAGAAAGTTGTCAAATCTTGCAACAGACAGTTTACAAATAAATTATAAAAAGGAACTTTGATAAATTGGTTTGCACGTTTTAAAAGTATAAAGCTATTTTATTTTTTAGGATCACTAAGATGGTAGCATTAGTTTTTAGTATTTGATTCAACAGTTTATATGTAGATTTGAGCAAAATAAAAAGAATAATATGCCCGAAATAAGTAGGTTTATGGTATTTTGATTAAAATGTTTTTTGCAGATCATGCACCTCCTCACTTCCATGCAGAATATCAAGGCAACAGGGCAATGATAAATATAAAAACTAGTGAAATGATAGAAGGAGATATGCCAATAAAACAACTAAAACTGATTCAAAGGGGGTGTGATTCATGAAGATGAGTTATTGCTTAATTTTGAAACTTTGAGGAATAATCCTGCTAGTTGGGATAAAGTAGAACCATTAAAATAAATAGCATGTTACAGTATATAGAAATTATCAAAAACGTTGACCCACAAAGTTTTACTGTGGATTGTTTATTTCACAATGAGTCTGTTGTAAGGAGAATACCTGTTGGTAAGCTAATTACTCAATATGAGCATACTCCACAAATAAAAGAGTTAATGCAGCCGAATGTTTTTAGTCAGGTATCTCTTGATAGTTATGGAACACTTGTTTGGAGCAACGGCATTGATTTTTGTCCTGATGTGCTTTATAGTTTATCAGAACCGATTAGCTTATGATGATTTAAAATGAATAGTTATACTTGTTCAGTGAAATACCTCATTTCATTATCAATTATAAAATAAAAGAAGGCGTGTAAATCAATTAGAAATAATGGGTTTGCACGCTTTTTAATTGTATAAAACCGTAAACCCGTTACTGGGTTTTGAACCCTAAAACGATTAGCTGAAATTTACAATTACAATAAAAAATATAAAATGTAAAAGCAATTACGAATACACTAATACGGTAAATTTTATAATAGTCATTATAATAATGGCAACAATAACAACAAAAGCACAGTTCAATAAGGGGACTGGCACAAATGGTAGCCCTATTAATGGCATTGGCACTACTCTAGGGCACCACCTCCAACTGTACCTTTGATGGTGGAATGAGTTGAATATTGCTTGCAAGTGGTATTGGCTATGGTGCAAAAAGGGGGAATAAGAAAAATTAAACCTACTAAAACATAAATGAATAAGCAATACCCCTCCTACCCTACTTTAATCTCATGGGTAGCTATAAAATGAAAACCAATCACAACTTAGAGTGCGGCACTTGTAAAGTGTCGCACTTTTTTATGTGCATAGGAGAATTATAGGCAACGGTTATTTAATTCCATGAATGAGATTTGACAACTTTTAGAAAGTTGTCAAATCTTGCAACAGACAGTTTACAGATAAATAATAAAAGGAAGTTTAGTAGTATTGAAGACGGATTATTAACCAAAACAATAAAAGAATTTAAATAAATTCATTTAGTTTTAAAATGGTTAGTTTCGTTTCAAATAATAGATTATGAAAAATCAAGAATTGAATGAAAAGTTTGCGCTAATGGTTGAAACCCAAATCCAAACACAGGCAGAGATAAAGGCTTTTTTTAAAGAGACTACCAAAAAGTTCGATAGAACTGAGGCGCAAATTGCGAAGACTGAGGCGCAAATTGCAAAGAATGATGCCAAACTTGCTAGTATGGGAATTCAATTTGGAGGATTTACTGATAATATTGGAAGTACAACTGAAGAGTACTTTTTTAATTCTATGTTTGAAAAGCCATTACTAGGAGGAATAAAGTATGATAAGGTTAAAAGGAATATTAGTGGTAACGTGTCAAATGTAGAAGATGAATTTGATATTGTCATGTACAATGGCGATTCGATTGCCTTGATTGAATGCAAATCGAAGGCTCATGAAAATGATTTAAAGAAATTGATTGAAAAAAAAGCAGGTAATTTTAGAGCACTGTTTCCATTCTATAAAGAGTATAAAATCTATTTGGGTCTTGCAAGCTTTTCATTTTACGATGAATTAAAGGTGATGGCTAAACAAAATGGAATAGCTATCTTAAAACATACAGGAGATTTGCCAGAAATAGAAGCAGATAATCTGAAAGCATATTAAGAATGGATATAAATTATAGAACATTTCAAATAAGCGGTATCAATAAATAATTATCAGTAATCAATTTACTCGAACCAAGCAATATTAAAACAACCTAAAGAATGGCTAAGAATTGAATACTTTCTCAACTCAAGTTCTTAATTAATGACAAGGTATTGCAGTTCCTCCTTCGGCTGCTAATTGTGGACTGATAAATGGTATTCCTAAGTTAAGCCCTCTCAATATTAACAGCACACCTAAGGTAGCGAGAAAGAAAGGAACTAACTTTCTTGCTTTACTTCTAAAAGAAAAAGAGAGGATTGAGGTACTAGTAAAATGTACAGATAACATAAGAGGTAATGTACCCACTCCAAATAAAAACATAAAATAAATACTATCAAGAACTGACACACTGCTTAAGGCTCCTGCAATAGCAAAATAAACCATTCCACAAGGCAGTAATCCATTTGCCATTCCAAGTAGATAAGTGCCTGAAATGGAATGCTTTCCCCATAAAATTCGGATAATACTATATAGTTTATCTGTAAAGACCTGAATAAACGGAGGATTAAAACTTTTAGTAAAAATTCGTTGATATATAACAACCAAAAGAATGATTATTCCAAGTATAATTGATGCCTTTTGTTGAATGCCTGCAATGAAAATATGCCGACCTAAAACTCCAAAAAACAACCCTAATAAAGAATAGGTGACAATACGTCCGAGATGGTATAATAAAATGGATAGTCTTTGTTGGGAATTTGGCAAATGCTGAACCGGTACAGACATTGCTAAAGGTCCGCACATACCTACACAATGAAAACTACTAATTAAACCTAGCAAAAAAGCGGAAAGAAACATTAAAAATAAATTGCTGCTAAAAAATAGTTACAGGCTGTTCAACATGAAATAGCTTATTATTATCTGTCCAATCTATTTTCACCGTATAATTTCCCTTTGCAATTTTTTTTGCATCAATTTCTTGTTTGCCATTCAAATCAGTTGACAAATCTATCTTTCTGTCATTTGACAAATTGGAAGGACAATAAAATAAGATTTTACCTTTTATTGTCTTGTTTTTCATTTCTTCAGGTAACTGAATTAGAATATCTGACTGAATCTCCTTCACTATTGTTT
>CANCKV010000405.1 GCA_947378615.1 Chitinophagaceae bacterium
GGAGGATGGTAAATTTGGTCATGTATTTTATGCACCAATCATAAATGGCAAGCCAGGAGAAGCAAAGGATATCATGCCAAATGAACCCTACGATTGTCCGTTGAAACCTTCAGGTGGTGGCGAAAACTATATTTGGAGTCCTGATAGTAAACACATCTTATATGTAACAAAGAAGAAATTTGGAACTGCTTATGCGAATAGTACAAATACTGATTTGTTCGAATACAGTATTGCTACAGGTACCACCAAAAATCTAACAGAATCTAATAAGGGATACGATGTTTCTCCTGCCTACAACAGCAAGGGCGTATTGGCATGGCTAAGTATGAAGCGAGATGGATACGAATCTGATAAACAGGATATCATTGTATATAATGGGAAGAAGACGATTAATTTAACAAAAGGACACGATAATTATCAGATTGAAGGTTTTAAATGGGCAGAGGATAATAAATCCATCTTCTTTTGGTCACCTACAAACGGAACTAATCAACTGTATTCTGTATCAAATATTGACTTCTCAGACAGCTTGGGGAAGAAGCCTGTTTTTAAACAAATCACTAAAGGAGATTTCGACGTAACTGGCGTGGTTGCACAAAAAGGAGATACATTGGTGGTGAGTAGAACCGATTTTAATCATGCAAACGAGCTATTTATAGTAACCATTTCAAAAGGGGTATTTACGCCTTTGACAAATGTCAATGAGGGTATTTATAATAAACTTTCTTTATGCAAATCAGAAAGAAAATTTGTGACAACGACAGATAACAAGAAGATGCTGGTGTGGGTAGTTTTCCCTCCCAATTTTGACTCTACTAAAAAATACCCCACACTACTTTATTGTCAGGGCGGTCCACAAGTTGCTTTGACCCAATTTTATTCCTATCGTTGGAATTTGCAATTGATTGCTTCGCAGGGTTATGTCGTTGTGGCACCTTGTCGCCGAGGAATGCCTGGTTTTGGTACTAAATGGAATGAAGAAGTCAGTAAAGATTGGGGTGGACAGGTTATTCAAGACTATTTGAGTTCGATTGATGCAGTAAGTAAGGAAAAATATGTGAACATCAATAGAAGAGGATGTGTGGGTGCAAGCTTTGGAGGTTTTTCTGTGTTTGCATTAGAAGGAGAACATAGGGGTCGATTCAAAACTTTCATTTCACATGATGGCATATTTGACTTTAAAAGTGAATATGGAACCACTGATGAACTATTTTTTGCCAATTGGGAGATGGGAGGAGATTATTGGAATAAAAACAATCCTGTAGCTCAAAAATCATTTAGTCAGAGTCCTAGCAATTTCGTTGATAAATGGAATACACCTATCTTGATTGTTCAGGGAGGGAAGGATTATAGGGTGCCTGTAGAACAAGGTCAGCAAGCATTTCAAGCAGCACAACTTAAAGGAATTAAGAGTAAGTTCTTGTATTTACCTGATGAAAATCATTGGGTACTGAGTCCACAAAATGCGTTGGTTTGGCAACACGAATTTTTTAAATGGCTAGACGAGACAATGCCCCCACTTAAAAATTAATTTAGAAATTAAAAAGGACGATAACTTTTCAAGTATCGTCCTTTTTTGTTTTATACAAGGATTACTAGGGAACAGAAACTTCTTCCTATTATTCTTTAATAAAGCTTCATTTCACAAGCGCATTACCATTCTGCGAAGCAGTCGTCACACTTCCTGCATGAAATAGGGAAACAAAAAAGGCAGATTATTATGAGTTGAGCTCAATAATAATTTGCCTTACTATTTCTATGACTTAGATACTCCTAAATTAATTCAACACATCACTAAATTAAAGTTTCCCTCTCTTTATTTCGTCCACAACACCTGGATCCAATAAAGTAGATGTATCGCCTAAGTTGTCGGTTTCGCCCTCTGCAATCTTTCTTAATATCCTTCGCATAATTTTACCACTTCTAGTTTTAGGTAAGCCTGTTACAAACTGTATTTTATCAGGTTTAGCAATTGAACCAATAATACGAGTTACGGTTTGTAGCAAATCCTTTCGAGTTAGGGTTTCATCTCCATGAATATGTCCGAAGATAACATACGCATAGATTCCTTGACCCTTCACATCATGCGGATACCCAACCACTGCACTTTCTATCACTCCTGCGTGCATGTTGATGGCATTCTCCACTTCTGCAGTTCCAATTCTATGACCACTTACGTTTAATACATCGTCCACACGACCTGTGATTCGATAGTAACCTTCTTTATTACGCAATGCTCCATCTCCAGTAAAATAAAGATTTGGATAGGTGGCAAAATAGTTGGTTCTGCAGCGTTCATGGTCTCCATAAGTAGTTCTTAGTACAGAAGGCCAAGGGCCTTTGATACAAAGATTTCCACTTACCGTTTCGTTGCCATCATCTAATACTTCCTCCCCTTTTTCATCCACTAATAGCATTTGTACACCCGGCAGAGGCAAAGTAGCCCAACTTGGTTTTGAAGGTGTGATGCCCGCCAAATTACTAATTAAGATCCCTCCTGTTTCTGTTTGCCACCAAGTATCTACTATCGGACATTGTTTTTTACCAACGTGTTCGTCATACCAATGCCAAGCTTCTTCATTAATTGGCTCACCAACAGTACCCAATACCTTCAAAGATGACAAGTCCTTATCTTGTAAAGGACCTAAACCAAAGCCCATCAAGCTACGGATGGCAGTAGGTGCAGTGTAAAGAATGTTCACTTTGTATTTGGCAACAATATCCCAAAATCGACCCGCATCAGGATAGGTAGGCACGCCTTCGAAAATCACTGTGGTAGCACCTGCACTCAAAGGTCCATATAAAATATAGGAATGACCAGTAATCCATCCAATATCAGCTGTACAGAAATGTATCTGAGATTTTTTATATTGAAAAACATTGACAAAAGAATAATCGGTGTAAACCATGTACCCACCACAAGCATGAACTACCCCTTTAGGTTTGCCGGTACTACCTGAAGTATATAATATAAATAAAGGGTCCTCGGCATCCATTGGTTCTGCTTCAATAAAGTGAATACCCTGTTCCTCTACATGCTTCATCTCGTCTTCATACCAAACATCCCTTCCTTTAAGCATACTTATTGGCGTTCTAGTTCGAGTGACAACAATAACTTTTTTGATGCTACGATTTCCTATCAAAGAATCATCAATTACACTCTTCAATGGAATATCTTTTGCACCTCGAAAAGCACCGTCACAAGTAACAATAAATTCAGCTTGTGCATCATAAAGCCTGTCGGCAATACTTTGTGCTGAAAACCCTCCGAAAATTACCGAATGGATTGCTCCAATTCTAGCACATGCCAAAGTCACAACGGCAAGTTCTGGAATCATGCCCATGTAGATACAGACTCTATCGCCTTTTTTTACACCATTGTTTTTCAGTACCTGTCCAAACTGACAAACCCTTTCCAATAATTTACTGTAAGTAAGTAGCCTATTCTTTTCTGAAGGATCGTTTGGTTCCCAAATCAAAGCAGGCGTACTGCCCATTTCTTTGGCATGACGATCCAAACAATTCTCTGTAATATTTAATTGAGCCCCACTAAACCATTTTACATTTGGTTCAGTGAAATTCCAATCAAGAACAGAATCCCACTTTTTTTTCCAGGTAAAGTTCTCTGCCACATCGCTCCAAAATGCTTCTGGATTTTCGATACTTTTTTTGTACGCTTCTGTGTATGCTTCGTACGAAGTAATTTGATACGGGTAAGCCATCGCTATTCTATTTAGTTGTTTTAATTAACTTTTTGGGGGTGAAGATAATTTGTAGCAATGAATAAATAAAATGGAATTTAAAATAAATTCATAAAATGGGTATTTAAAGTAGCTTAATCGGGCAAGTAAGGTATTAAATAATCATAAATAGTATAGAGTTAATACAATTTTACAAAATATTGACAGGAACCTTTTGGGGCATCATATCAAAAAGATGAAGCCAAATCGTCCCAATTTTTAAATCCCCCCCCCAATGTCATTAAGTTAAGCGAGACTTCGAAAATTAGCGTGTCAGATTGAGCCTGTCGAAATCGGGTTCAAATGTAAGTTGATTGCACTTCGACAGACTCTGTGTGACAGTCTTGATGATTTTCGAAGCGAAAGGTAATAAAATCCTGTGTTTATGGTAATTCCCG
>CANCKV010000406.1 GCA_947378615.1 Chitinophagaceae bacterium
TTGCCAAGCTGATTCTTATTTTCAGCTTTTATATTGATGCTATCAGGAAAAGGGGATGGTTTAGTAGGAATTGGAAATGAATAGCTACTATCCACAAAAGCCCATAACCGGTTGCCAGCAAACTTTGTGATATGTTTCAAAATCATGGATTTAATCAAGGCAATATCAGTACCATTCACTACTCCATCATTATTTACGTCAGCAGCAATCAGTTTATATGGAGCGTTAAAAATCACTTTTTTTAGGATATGACTCTGAATCAAGCTAATATCGGTGCCATTAATTCCATTAGCAACCGTCTTGTCATTATTTTTAGAAGGCATCACCACATAATCATTTCCCTGTGGAACATTAAAGCTATACTTCCCTAATGAGTCCGTGACCATAGTATTGCCACCATTAATACTAACGCTTAAAGTAGGAATCACAATGCCATCAAACCTTTTCACATTACCCTTAATCCAAACATTAACTTTCATGATAATCGAATTGGAAAGAACACTTGTTGTTCCGTTGATTAATAAACAACTTATCGTGTCATTGTTCAACAAATTAGTGGTTGTAAAAGTAGAGTCTGTTGCACCAACAATATTCTGTCCATTTATTAGCCATTGATAAGCTAACGATACTCCTGCATTAGTCACATTTGCTGTAAATGTTACACTTGTGCCAATATTAATGACTGTATCACTCGAAATAATGGATACTGTTGGAGCAGAAATAGGGGTAGTAAGGTCTTTTAAACCAGAACCAGCATTATAACCCCAACTTTCACCTTGCGCCATTCCATAAGCTATTGAATTAAAACCAACGTTTGAGGAAAGTGTATGGACAGCAGGATAGCTAACATGAAATTTAGCCCAAGAATAACTAGTATCCTGTGGATAAGGTCTGAAAGCGCTGTCAATTCGGGTAAGTGCTGACGCTAAATATGCTTGACCCACATTAAAACTACTCGCACCTGTATCCACCATTTGTGAAATATTTGATGCACTATCCAACCTGAAACTAGGCACACCACTAGTAGGTATCACTACATTAATATAACATCCACCTGCTGTTGCACCACTTTTAAAATCTGATGTATATACAGTCGTGTTTTTAATTGCTTGTTGTACAGGACTCAACAATATCATTTCAGGGTCTCCCGTACCATTATTCCCTATTGCTGCATAACTTGCTCCATAACTACATCCTCCTGACAGAATAAATTGTGCTACACTAATTGGTTTGTCACTTTCTATTTTCTTACAGGTATTGCCCTCAATTTCATAATACATGCCTGTCGTATTCAATGATGCCGTACTCAATTGATTTCCATCAACGGTTACGATTGTAGTAGGGTCTTGCACCCCAATCTTAAACACATTGTATTCCATTGTTTTTGTTGGTACAGTTAGGTATTTTGTGCCCCAAGCAACTGTAGGAATCATTTGTTGAATCAAATTATCTGAACCAGACGTTGGAATACAATTTAAAATCGGGGCATTTATTAACGTTCGGCTATTCCCTGCAAATACAGAAATTGGATGAGCTAAATCACTCGAGACAGTTGTACCAGAAAGGTCATAACTGATTTTAGTAGCAGAATCAACCAATCCAACTGCATTAAATATTTGTCCTTTATTTAAGTTGATTGTATTGGTTGTGTTAGCCCTATAAGCAATATTTCCACCTGCCCTGATGGTAATGATGGGCGAAGAAATGGAGTCGATGATGGGAGCGGTTGGCTTAAAAGTCACGATGGTATTATCTTCTTTAGCCATCACAAAGAAATAGGAATTTGGCACGCCAACATTTGAACCTGCACCTCCATAAGTCTGTACCAAGTAAGATGATTGCCATGTATTAGTTGGGTAAACCATACTTCCTCCAGCAGAGTTATTTGTAGCATAGTCGTTTAGAAATACTGCTACAGGCGCGTTATTAACCGATTCTATATGTATTCCCCTGTTACTGATTCCAGTATAATATAATCTTACATCAGGAAGGCCTTTTGCATTTTTGGGGTCTGTGGCATCTCCTGTTGGAAACCCTGAAACGATTTGTACAGAATCGGGTGCTATCGTATAATATTGTGGTACAAAAGCAGGAAAACTTGGGATAGATACTTTAATGGTAGCCGATTGGGTTCCTGCGGCAATATAAAGTTGCAGACCATAACCTGTTTTATTCGACATGCGTTCCTCTAAGCCATGACCAACCCAAAAATCAGTTCCAAGATTTGTCAGCACAGTGGGGTCAGGAATAATATTGCTAACAAGCAATACCGTATCTATGTTAGGATTTTGTGCACCTCCACCACTCAATATTAGATTACTTGAATAAGCTGCATAACTCGATGTGACTTGTCTAACATAAATTGTTTTCTTAAGGGTATTGTTACTATAAGGAACTGACAAAACAGAGGGGGCTGTTGTGAATACTCCACTATTTGAAGTAGAAATTGAGAACCCGATAGGAGGGGTTATTTTAATCGTATCATTAGTTGGCGTAAGGTTAGTACCAACTAACGTAAATGCAATTGGCGCAGGAATACCATTGACGATTGCCGGTGGAAAAGTTAAATTAGTAATCGAGGCAGTTAGTGTTGGCACAGGAGCAGCAGTGGTGAAATTAATTTCACTACCATACGTAAGTCCCAAACTATTCTTTGCATAAGCTTTTGCATAATAAGTGGTTGAAGGTTGTAACGATTTTATGAGTAAGGAGAATGAACTGCCTCCTGTACCATCATTGGTAAAATTAATTCCAGACGTAGCAGTTTCTGTCCCTGATGTCGTACTCCAACAAACGCCTTTCTGTATGATTGCAAGACCTCCACTATCTGTAATATTGCCACCTACTGTTGCCTTAGTAGAGAGGATGTTTGAGGCTGCAATTGTAGTTAGCAACGGTAGAGTAGGAGCATTTGTGGTGAATTGTAGTGATGTACCCGCATAAAAACTTCCATCAAGCCCTATGGCATAAGCCTCGCAATAATAGGTGGTTGAAGGAAGTAATGGGCTTGCTAAATCAGTAAAAAGAGTGGGAGAAATTAATGTGTCATAAGTTTTCGTTTGAAAAGTATCTAACACAGTTCCAGTGAGAGGCGTCTTACTCCATATAATTCCACTTGCTAATAGAGGCAATGTACCTGTTGTTAAGGTGCCACTTACTGATGCACTTGTAATATTTGTATTTACCGCATTTGTAGTAATAGTTGGAGGTGTGCCGATCGGTTGATAGATGGTAATATCATCAATTGTCAAAAGGCCTGTACCAGAATTAAATATTCCAAAGCGACAAGCACCAGGAGAGGTGCCGGCAAAGCTATATGATTGCATGGTATTGTTCCCCGTCGGATATACAGAAGTGGCATAAGTAAATGCACCGGGAAGTACACTCTGACCTGTATTATAACTAGGGATATTCACATTTGTTCCTGTAGCCAAACCAGCAGAAATAGTTCCAGTAGCGTTTGCTGCCCAAAAGGTGATTTTCACAACTGCACCCGGTGTTGTGGGGGTAATGATATACCCACTTCCATATAATTTGATGGAGTGGGATAGGGAATGTGCACCCGAACCCAATCTTGTTGCCGACATTGTTGTTGCCTTTGAATAATACCAAGTGCCTGAATTGTTGCAGGTGTTAATTGCAGTGGTGAAACTTGCCAAACTCGTTAAATAAGAGAAGGTACTATTGGCAGGAGAATTTGATAAAGTGACAGAACCATAAGCTGTTGACCCCCAGCCAGTAGAAACGGTTGACCAAATTGGTTCTTCGAAACCTTCATTAATTATTTGTGCAGACAAGTTGCTTATTGCAAATATTAGACTACCGACAACTAATAATACTAACTTATTGAACGAGATATTATTTTTCATATTTAAAATTTCTCTACAAATAAAATTTAATTGAGATTATTAAGGGAAAATATATTTTACTAAAAAGATGTATTTTTTAAAAATATTATTTATTCTAACCACTAACCACTAACCACTAACCACTAACCACTAACCACTAACCACTCACCACTATGAAATTCTATTCTTTTACGAATTTAGTTTCACTCATTTTGCCACTTACCGTTTGAATTTGTAAATGATAAACCCCCGAATTGATTCCTGTCAGATGAATAATTGGGTTAATTGCA
>CANCKV010000407.1 GCA_947378615.1 Chitinophagaceae bacterium
TGCCCAAACTAATGCACCCACTTCATCGGCTACTGCACGAATTCTTTTATAATCCCAATCACGACTATAGGCACTTGCACCACAGATAATTAATTTTGGTCTGAGTTCACGGGCTTGTTTTTCAAGCATTTCATAATCAACCAACCCCGTTTCTTTGACTACACCATAAAAGTTGGCATTGTAAAGTTTACCACTATAGTTTACAGGACTACCATGCGTTAAATGTCCTCCCATGCTAAGGTCAAGACCCAATGTAATATCACCCGGTTGCAACACGGCCAAAGCGATAGCAGCATTTGCTTGCGCACCACTATGGGGTTGAACATTGGCATATTCCACATTGAAAATCTGTTTCAAACGATCGATTGCTAACTGTTCCGTTTGATCAACGATTTCGCAACCTGCATAATACCTACGACCGGGGTATCCTTCTGCATACTTATTTGTCATCACCCCTCCCATCGCTTGCATTACTTGCAGAGAAGTAAAGTTTTCACTAGCAATTAATTCTATTCCATGACGCTGACGTTCCAACTCTTGATGAATCAAGTCAAAAACCACTGTATCCCTTTGCATTCAATAACTTTTTAAAGATAATTTATAGCTGCTTTTAAAAAATAAAGCGCAAAAATAACAGTTGAAACCGAGTAGCCAATAAAATTTAATGATTTAATCCTAATAAAAGGGTTTTCAGTCTTAATTTATCTACTAATTGACAAATATTAGACTACCATTACACAAAATAAAAGTATGCATTGCCTTCAGTTTGACATTCCTGATAAAGAATTAATGGAGCCTTCCAATATTTTTCAAATAAGAACAGGCTATGTCTTAAGTACTAAGTTCGAATTGATGGGTATTTCTGTCATGCTTTTGTGCATTAGCATTCGATTCCACAAAATGTCGCTCCACCATAAAGCGATGATGGTATCTAATTTCAATCAAAATAATCCAGAATCAGTTGAGGCATTTGAGAGCTATTTCAAATTTGAAAAACAAAAGAATAGTGTAAAACATTTGCCAAAAGCTTTACTAGTAGCATCAATTATGCTAGAAAGGGATATGAAAGCTATAACGAAAGATTGGATTACAAATTTGGAAGACCTTTTGACGTCGTGTGGTTATACTGGATTGTTATCACTTTGTAAAAAGGATGAATTTGAATATTACTTCTTTCAGAATTCAGAAAAATCTACACCAACATGCTTGAATGCAGTGGATATTTTAACCAATAAAGAGCCTCAAAAATCTATTGATGAAGCAATTTGGCTATTACCAGAAAATTTGTATCATGAAGATCTTTTTAAAGCAGGATGTATCAAAAACATTGATACGATTAGAGGGGAAGAAAATTATCTGATAGAATTCTTGAAGATTCCTGATTTGAATTTATTGACCATCATAGAATTGAAAATGTTGAAAGAACAGCTGAAAGAAAAAATAAATGATTTTCAAAAGGAAGCAGAGGTTTGGGCATCTAAATGTTACAAAGAAAAGAATGGAGCCAACTATTTTAAAGAAAAAGTATTTCCAATGATTGCAACAGTGCAAGCTGCATTTGATGAGAATCCCATCTTAAATCAGTGGTCAAATGACAATATCAATAAACCAGTTACTACCGTTTATATTGGAGAGGTCACTCCAGAAACGATATGGAGATTCCATAAAATGCATACGACGATTAATGAAGAAACACTGCAAGAGATGCAAGCAGCCTATGCGCTAGAAGATAACTACATGATTCCTGTCATGGTTTTTGCATACAACACCAATTCCCTTAAATTGCAAACAGAAGCTATCATTGATATTGAAAATAGAGCGGCCATTTTTGGTGTAAAAAAGAATATTAAGATTGATTAAGAACACAATTGCTTAGCTAATTTCTAAATATTTAACATCCTCACAAACGAAATGCAACGTCATTGTAATCATAGGTCGTTTTACTTCCTTTTAATTGTAATTCTGATATTAAAAAAGAGGTTGGTATTGATAAATAGAGGTTGGACAAAATAAAAGAGGTTTAACCTATCATTATAATTACTTGCTTATAAAGGGTGCATAAAAGTTTGTCGCTTAAAGAGTATCGTTGAGACACGAACCTCGGCAGTCTGCCTAGCTGCGTGTCCTCACCGAAAAACTTTTATGCACCCAAACAGGCTCACCGTAAAAGGTGAGCCTGTTTTATTACATTTGAAAGTTAGATTTTTCAAATTTTAATCTAGATAAAATCTATTAGGGATTCATTTTTAGGCGAATTGTAAAGTTGTTTATTACACCTCGAGATAATTGAGCACCGAATGTTACGGATTGAAAGCCGGGACAAGTTATTTCGAATGAGCTCGATCCGGGACGATGGGATGGGATTACTGTTAGATAATCACCTCCTGGCTTGTAGATTTTTAAGGTGGTCCTATCCTTTACTTCTGAATTTAAAAGCGGTGTTCCGTCATCCTCTCTTAAAATATGAAAATCGACACTAGTATGTCTTTCGCCTGAGATACGAAGTATTGCATCGAGCTTTATTTCATTGGTGAATACAGGTTGAGATTTACCCACATAACTTTCTACTAAATCGAGAATGTTTACCACGGAAGCGTCTGCTGATTTGAACAAAGGAGGCAATATATCGGTGCCGGCAGCCTTTGTGATAATTTTTGCTTCTACTGGTTCATCTTTTACACTTTCGTAATCACTGATTACACCATCAATTTCAGTAATGTTGGCAGGAGTGATGATTACTAATACTGTTTTGTTGTCATTCAAAACATTTCTTGCTGCTTTTGCCTTGCTGATTATCTCAATTTTGGCTCCTTTTACATAAAACGTGTGCGTTTCATCTAATTGATTTGCAATTGTTAATAATCCCAATCTTTTTGCCTTCACTTTAGCCCTTAAAATATATTTAACGACAGTATCTGCCATTAATAACTTTTTTGTTTCCGAATTAGTCAATCCGACTGGCTCGGTAATTTGAGTTGTTGATGCATTTATTATTTTTAATATCGTTGCCTCTAAATCATCAACTTCCTCTTCTAATCCAATTACATTAGTTGCAATTGCTGCATTATTGGTAATAGTATCGTTTATTCTAGCGTAGCTTTCTTGCTTAGCTCTTTGTGTTTTTGTCATAAATTATGTTTTATTTCACTGATTAAGTGATTGAAATGAATTAATTATTTGATTAAATTTTGTTCTAACTTATTGATTTTAAATAAGGAATTATAAAATCTGTCTTAAAAGCCTCTAAACTGGTACGGTAAAACTGAACCTTTGTATGCCCGGATTGAACCTTTGCATGTTAGTTCTGAGTCCTTGCATGCTAGTCCTGACCCTTGATGCCCTAATCCTGACCCTTTGCATGCATTTATCGAAACTTTGGATGCTCGGATTGAACTTTATAGCCTATTCCTGAGACTTTGTAGGGCAGATTCTGAACCTTTGAATGCTCGGACTGTGTCTTTGTACACTAGAATTGAAACTTTGCCTACTCTGATTGAACCTTGAATTGAAAGCTTCTGAGACTAAGTGCCTAAGATAGGTTTATTGATTCTTAGCAACAAGACGGGGGGTGGTGAGAAAAGAAATATGAAGTATGAAATATGAAATATGAAGTATGAAATGTGAGTGTGTTATGCGTGATGAATGTTTTGAAAATAAATGACATTTTGCAAGCGTTAAAAAATGAATAAATAATGATACATGATCTGCTATTGATCCATCCCTGTGCTGCACCTATATCTAAGAATACACTTATTTATTTGTGGGGAACAGCGAAAGTAAAGGAAGCATTTGGATAATAGGTGATTTATTATGGAAAGGTGGGAATTCTACAACTTCGGCATAGAATTGTGGAAATGAAATATGAAATATGAAATATGAGTGATGAAATATGAGTGATGAATTATGAGTGATGAATTATGAGTGATGAAATATGAGTGATGAATTATGAGTGATTTTAGGGATTGTCATCATTGAGGGGTGATTGCGATGAGATGCCTACGGCATGACAGAAATTGTCTGAACTATGATTCTTTTGATTTATGTGATTTATGTGATTGGGGGAGGGTAATTTAGTGATGAAATATGAGTGAAGAATTAGTGATGAAATATGAGTGATGAAATATGAGTGATTTT
>CANCKV010000408.1 GCA_947378615.1 Chitinophagaceae bacterium
ATGTTGTTTTTTAGAAGGTCGATGTTATCATGATGCATCATCTATGTTGTTTTTTAGAAGGTCAAACATATCACTATGGTTATCCACAGCCGAGGTTTCACAACACGAAACTCAAAGCGAAAAACTATTACGCTCACCTTATAATCATTTTAAGCAGTGTAAGTAATGATTTATAATAGAAATATATGAATAATAAAATACAGTTACTTAAATGTTTGACAATTATTGGTGTACTCGCCCTGATGAATGGTTTTCTGCTGGCACAGGATACTGCCAAAGTATTTCTCGATTATGAACAAAACCCATCAGGTTCTATCCTTCCCAACTTTTCTTATGTTGGGTATCGTAATGGAGAAGTGGCAATTCCAGAAAATCGGCAGCTTAAAGTCTTTAATGTAATTAATTATGGGGCAAAACCAGATGATGGCATTTCTGATAAGAATGCGATACGTAAGGCTATCAAGGCAGCAGAAAAGAATGGTGGTGGGATTGTCTTTTTTCCAAAGGGGAGATTCTTGGTAAATGAAGATAATGATGATAGGGAACAGATTGTCATTTCAGAATCAAATATTATTCTTCGAGGAAGTGGAAGTGGAGTAGGTGGAACCGAATTATTCATGAAGAATACAATGATTCCAAAAGATACCACAAAGATGTGGAGCACTCCCTGTTTGTTTACGACCAAAAGCAATGATAAGACCGTATCCATTTCACGTCTATTAGGAACTGTACCAGTAGGGGCTACTTCCATATACTTGAAAGACCCAGCTGATTTAAAGCGAGGGGATTGGTTAGAACTAAGAATGAAAGACAACAGCCCTTCTTTAATAAAAAAAGAATTGGGCATTCACGATGCAGATGCAGCATGGACTGCTTTGGTGAAGGGAGGGGTTAATGTAAAAATGGTTTTTCAAGTGAAGGAAGTGTCCAACAATCATATCTTTTTAAATGCCACTATCCCATTTGAAATGAATGCCAATAATGTTTGGACAGCATTCAAGTTTGCCAATATTGAGGAAATAGGATTGGAAAATATAGCTTTTGTAGGTAATTGGCACGAGCAGTTTGTTCACCACCGTTCTTGGAAGGATGATACAGGCTATTCGCTTTGGCATCTAAAAAATGTGGTAAACAGTTGGATTGTAAATTGTAGGTTCACGGATGTGAATAGTGGGTTGACCATTGGAGATGGTGCTAATATCACCGTTTTAAATTGTACCATAACAGGAAATGGAGGGCACGAAGCCATCAGTAATACAGGTGGAACCAATATTCTATTGGCTAATATTACTGATTCAGCAGGTGCTTGGCATTCGGTTGGTGTGGCAGGAACGAGTATGAATACCGTCATTTATAAGGCAAATTATCCTTCTAATGCCTGTTTTGAATCCCATTCTTCACAGCCTCGTAATTCCTTATTTGATGAAGTGGTGGGCGGTTTGATTAATAATCGTGGTGGTGGGGCTATGGAAAATAGACCCAACCACATGAGTAATTTAATTCTATGGAATTATAAGCAAACCAATAATCCTTATCATCCATTCGACTTTTGGCCACCTAAGTTAAACTATTGCAGATTTCCAATGCCTATTATAGTAGGATTTGAAGGGGGAACTAATTTTATTCAGGAACAGTTAAAGTATGAAGAATCCACAGGAAAGGCAGTGTTGCCTGCCTCCTTGTATGAGGCTCAATTTAGACTAAGGCTAGAAAAATTGCCAGAATGGATGAATAAACAGTTGAAAAGGGAATAAGGATAGAAGGATTTATAAACCCTTTAAAGGGCAGCACAAAATAAAATACGTAATTAAACAATCAATAATAGTACACATCATCTAAACATCAATTTATGTTTCAAAGAGTCAATTTTAAAAAAGTCTTGTTATTTTTAACCACGGCATTATCAGTAATTAATGCCGAAGCGCAAACAAGTTCGGGAAGGATTCGCATTCCTATCAACGACAAATGGAAGTTCGGCATCACAAATAGTATCTATAAAAAGCATAAGGATACCACTGTTACGCTCCCTTATACTTGGAATGCAAATGAAGTATTAAATCCTACCACTAACTATCAAAGAGCGACAGGCATTTATACTAAAAAACTCAAGATTGATAATAATTGGTTGAGTAAACGTGTGTTTCTTTATTTTGAAGGAGCTAATTCTGTTGCCAATGTATTTGTCAATAAACAGTTTGTCGGAGAACACAAGGGTGGCTATACTAAATTTTGTTTTGAAATAACCAAATTCTTAAATGATAGTGACAATGTAGTGAGTGTTTTGGTTTGCAATAACTATCGTCCAGATGTGATACCCGAGCACGGTGACTTTAATATTTTTGGAGGAATACACAGACCCGTTTCATTGATAGTTACAGAGAAGAATTGCATCACACCGCTCGACTATGCCTCGTCAGGTGTATATATTACCCCGACAAATATCACAGATAAATCTGCCGATATAAATGTAAAAGTAAAGTTGTCTTTAACTGATAATAATAAACAAGCCTTCAAACTACAATCCACAATTTTCAATGAAAAGAATGAAGTGGTTTCCACACAAACTTCAGCAGTTAATGACAATGTCATCAATAGTAAACAAATAGTTTCCAAGCCTCATTTTTGGAATGGAAAAGAAGACCCATATCAATATCGGTTAAAAGTAGAATTGTTGCAAAATGAAGTGGTAATAGATACTGTTTCTCAATACTTTGGGATACGTACTTATAAAGTAGATAAGGAAAAGGGCTTTTTCTTGAATGGTAAATATCTTGATTTACATGGTGTCGCTTATCATGAAGATGTGGCAGGAAAAGGGTCTGCCTATACTAATGTGGAGTATGAGAATGATATGAATCTTTTTAAGGAATTAGGAGTGACCGCCCTTCGTTTTGCACATTATCCTCATGGAGAACCAAGCTATGATTTGACGGATAAGAATGGTATAGCAGTTTGGACAGAAATTCCTTTTATAGGTCAAGGACCAAATGAAGGCACAGGTTATATCAATAGTGAAGAGTTAAGAATACATGTCAGGAATTATTTAAAAGAGATGATTCGTCAAAACTTTAATCATCCAAGTATCTTCTTTTGGGGATTATTCAACGAATTGACCGCTAAATATGATAATCCGGCACCATTTACTAAAGAATTAAATGCATTAGCCCATGCAGAAGACCCTTCTAGATTGACTACCTGCGCTGATATGCTAGATGTAAAGACTACCCCATTTGATACAGTTTCAGACGTAAAAGCTTTCAATAGATATTATGGATGGTACACCGATAAAGTAACCGACCTTGAAAAAAGACTTGAAGATACACATGAAAATGACAAATTAGCGTTTGGTATTAGTGAGTATGGTGCAGGAGCAAGTATTCATCATCACACAGATAGTTTAGTACAAACGAATCCAAGAAGTAGGTTCCATCCAGAAGAGTGGCAAACTTATTTCCACGAAACTCAATGGGGAATCTTAAAAGCAAGACCTTATGTTTGGGGTAAGTTTATTTGGGTCTTTGCTGACTATGCATCTACCAATCGTAACGAAGGTGATACGCTTGGTATCAATGATAAGGGGTTACTTACCTATGATAAAAAAACGAAAAAGGATGCCTTCTATTACTACAAGGCCAATTGGAACACCACGGAACCAACTCTTTACATTACTGATAGGAGGAATACGGAAAGACATGTATCAATAACAAATATTAAGGTATATAGTACCCTTCCTTCCGCAGAACTTTTTGTAAATGGTAAAAGTTTGGGCAAGAAATCACCTGATGATTTAAAACGTATCGTTTGGGAAAACGTGGAACTTCAAAAAGGAACAAACAATATTGAAGTGAAAGCAGGAAAGAAAGGAAATGAACTAACAGATAGTTGTGTTTGGGTGGTTAAATAAAAAGTATATCTTCTCAACACAAAGTGAGAAATTAGACGGCTCATGTTTCCTATTTATATAACTTTTAGAAAAGAAAAAAGGCTACCACATAGATTCTGTGTTAATTACCAAAAAATATTTCTTTATTTTGCCGTTTCAAGGCAACTTTAAGTTAGCCAGTTTAGTGGAGCAGTTTCATACTGCTCCCTAATTTTATTTTCTTTAAACGTCTTTCTATTCTTCA
>CANCKV010000409.1 GCA_947378615.1 Chitinophagaceae bacterium
TCTGGTGTGGTTTGTATTTTCAGTATCCTATTACTATATCTTCCTGCCGCATGGAAGAATGGTAAAGGCCTTTACTCATATAACATCAATTTCTACAGTTTGGGTTCTTCATAATTACTATGCAGAAGGCTTTGTATTGGGTCAAAATACTACTTTAGGTGAAATTATCCAATTGGGGAATAGAAATATTTTATATATAATGGATACCTGTAGTGGGTTTAAATTATTTGTACTTTATCTTGGTTTTCTAATATGTGCACCCGGAAAAGTGAAAAGGAAATTGTTATATTCGTTTACAGGAGTCATCCTCATTTATATTTTAAACATTTTGAGGTGTTGTGCTATCGCAATTCTTGTATTACAAAAGCCGCATTGGACTTATTTTGCTCATCACTACATTTTTACCATCATTGTTTATAGTGCTATATTTTTTCTTTGGCTGTCTTTTTTGAAGATTAAGAAGTCAAGCGCTTTTTAAATTGTCTGTTTTTATATACTATTTATGCGAAATAAACATTTAATCGTTACCGTTCTATTGATAGGAATGGTCGATTTTATTGGATACAGACTCTTCGAAACAAGCAATCGTCAATACTGGTTTAAGCCCGTTTACTTTTCTTTAATTATCATTAACTTTCTTCTAGGCTTTAATTTTTGGAATAAAAGAACTTACAATTGGTTGAAAGTTTTTTGGTCAGCATTTTATTGTAGTATCATGATGTACTTTATTGTTAGTTGGGCTTTAGAGTATTTGGGTATCTATAAATGTAATTTTATCTATAAAACATTTATTCATTTTGGATTAAGCCCCTTAACTTTTGGCTTTTTATACCTCATTGAATTTACTGTAAAAAACTCAGATGATATTCCCTATAAATAATAAGTTCATATTCAGGAGATATTATTACAAAGGAAAATAGATTTTATGAGGGTATAAAAGGATTTATGTATCCTTCTACGTATTGATTCCAAAACCTTGTGACTCTGTTTTCCTTTGTAGCCTTTAAGACCTCCTCAGTAACAAGCACTTAATTAAAACTTGAATCTCTGTTCTCCATTTATTATATTTAAATGTGTTCTTCCATCGGCATTAATGCTGAATTCAATTTCTTGTTTCTGTCCCTTATTCCATTTTACAGTCAACTTGTTATGATGACCATTCCAATTAGTTTTTGGCAATTCATCTCCCTCATGGTATGGATATAATAATACCTTGAAATTTGGAGAGACTGCATCCACAGGAATAACCAATTTGCGAACATTCCCTTCATTAGACTTTGGTTTATTACTACGCCATTCTTCAATATTTATTGCATTTGTAGCAATCGAATTATTCATATCTAGCACTTTCACCAAAAGCATCGATTGTTTAGTAGATGTTTTCCCACTGTAATTTGCAGGCAAAGAATCCTTATCCCATCCATTCAATTGTTCGGGGTCATTGCCAGTAAGAATAATATCCATCTCATGATCATTGATTTTGGTCTTACTTACTATCTGAATATCATGTTCGAGGGTTAATATCCAATCGTAATGATGAACCTTTTCATCTTTTTGAATATCATCTACGACAAGTGCAAAGGGCTTTTCAGTTCTTACAACACCCGCTGTACGGAAAGCCTTGATAACGGGATAATTCTGCTGACGCAAGAAAGGACGAACTGCACCTAATGGCAAAATCCAATGTGGCGTTTCGCTACGTGGAGCATCCAAATAAGTATATGGCAACTTCAAGTAACTGAAATGATTGACTGTATTGGGCTCCAATTCCCAATTCCCAGACTTTGGCATCTCCACTTTACCTGCCCTTATATCTGCCACTGTATAGTAGCCCTTCTTTCGTTCTTGCTCCTTATTGTTATAATCCCAAGCATATTTTGTATCTCCAACTGCGAAGGTGGCAAACGGTTCATCCTTAAAGTCAATCATTGTAGCAGGGGAATGTTCATCTTGAGAATGCTTGTCAATGACTACAATACTCTGTTTGAAATTATCAAAGGCATATCCGCCTTGAATGGGGCTCCAAACCCTCCCTGCACCTGCCACCATAATTGCATTTCTATCAGCTGATGGATGTCCTCCATTTGCCTGACGGGTATGTAAATTCATCATCAAAGCATCTTTTGACCAACTACTTCTTGTCATCATCAATGCACGTTCTCCACAAAAGAAAGTGTTACCTAAGTCAAGTTTAGATGGGTCATTATTGTCTTTATCAAAGTCCGTTGCAAAAATAGAAAAGAACAATAAAGCATTATAATAACCATCAGGTCGATCCGGGACATTGCTATAATTATCTTTCATTGCAATATGATATACCCAATCAATCTTTTTGTCATTGGGAAACATATATTTCAATCCAAGTAAATCGCTCGTATTAGCACCTCCTGACTTACCATGACAGCCTCCTAATAAATCATATTTAACAAATCCATCTTGCATAGGAATGATGCTATGAGGCAGAAATTTACGGGCATAGGCCTGCAAATAAGGATGCCCTGCAATATCTTCAAAACCATACATCTTGGTTCGTTTGGCAAAAGTCAATACGCCATCCATTCCTAACTGATTCTTTGCCTCTCCTTCGAAAGTAGCTCCCGACTGAAACCATCCATAGGTCATCAAATTATGCCATCCCCTATACATACCCTTTACTTTCAGGTCATTAAAGCCAGGTTCCCCTTCAATAGCTAATACTTCAAATAGCCAATAAGAAAAAGTAGCCCAATTGCTTCTAGACGCCTCAGCAGTATTAAATGTTCCATAATTATCATGACTCCACGTATTCTCGGCGAGTTCATCGTGCATAGCTTTCTTTTGGTCAGGGGTCAACCAATTATAGATAAAATCATAAGTAAATGCTAATTGAACCCTTCCAATTGGCTGTTCATTAGGTTTGCTAATATGATTCGCCAATCGGATAGAATCTCTCTTGATAATGTCAATTTTCAAGGCTGTCATAGCCGCATTTGCCAATTTCCTTGCGCCTGTTTCATCATTTTCTATCAAGCAACGAAATGCTTCCAATGAAAATACATCCCAATAAAATTCAGGAAAAGACTGTACTGTTCCATTTGCCAATCCATCGTAGAAATCCCTTGCCAATGTATTATGGTTATAAGCCATTCCTTTTGCACGAGGTACTCCTAAGCGGAATAATGGAACCCGCCCATGCAAACCTCCGAAATTGCCATTCCAAACATCAGGCTGTGCATAATCGGATTTGTCGTCATAATTCCCCTTCATCATCTCAGTCCATGAAAGAATGTTTTTCCAACAGGCTTGACCACATTTTGTTTCCTTCAAATTCTTTTTTATTTCAGGCAAATCATCTGGTCCAAAATAAATTCGAGGATGAATTCCAGGTGCAGGCACTTGACTCACTTTTCGAACACCTTCTTGATTGAAAGTTACATTTCTAGACCCAAAATCTTTTTCCTTTAACGAACCCCATAATATGACCCCTTGCTTCCCATTCTCATCTTTATAATTACTATAGGAATCAGCAGGCTTTTCAGCAAATGAGGAATGATTATTAGTGTATTGTGCATGACAAATAACAAGTGACAAAACTGAAATGCAACCAATTAAAAGCAACTTCTTCATTTTATTTATTTTTTCGATTAACAAAAGTAAAACAATGGGAATAGAACGTTATGTGTTATACGTTTTACGTCTTGCACATATTCTACTAATAATAAATTGCTCCACTTGTTTTTACAACATTCCATAGAGTAGTCGATTTCAAAAAGGTTTATTGCAATACAGACCATTTACTGAACCAAATGTTGCAAACTGATTAATTTCAACTCAAAAACTAATCGAAAATTAAAAAAATATTTAATGAAGTTGCCACTTACCCCTCAATAAAAGTAATCCTGTGTTTGTCTTTCAAAATATGGAAATTGAATTAAAATAAGTAAGTGAATTGTGTATCCTAAGTACTAGATGGATTATTAAAAAGCACTATGACATTTTTTAATACTTAAACTTCAACCTTTGATTTGCATTAAAACTGACAACTTACAAACACCTTGCTTACATTTACCACCCATAATTGAAGGTTTAGGAATTATTGGCATCAACAATTTCCTCTCTTATAATATTTATGAGTG
>CANCKV010000410.1 GCA_947378615.1 Chitinophagaceae bacterium
TCGTTTCACTAAGTAGCCCCCAATTCTACGAAGTAGAATTTCTATGTGAACTTCTCTTTAATAAAACATAGGAAAAAATATAGGTGCTTTCTATGTGAACCTATCTGCCTACTATATAACTTCTTTTCAAAAAAGCTGTTTTAATGCTACGAAGTAGGATTCCTATGTGACCTTCTTTTTACTAAAAAACATAAAAAAAGGATAGTCCTTTCTATGTGGCTATGTGCCTATGTGGTAGCCTTTGTCTTTCCTAGAAGTTATATAAATGAGAAACATGAACACTTTCATTTCACACTATGTGTTGAGCTTTCTTTTATAAAATTCGTGTTATTTTCTATAGTATTAAATCTTACAATTGCTCAATTTATTTATTTTACCTTCCTATCAATTCACAGATGACTCCTCCTCTTCTTACATATTGCCCATATTGTCACTTTCCATCCTTGACTTGTTAAACACACATCAGTTATCTTTCAACCTCACAAATAATCTCAGAAAATATTCAATGAAATAATTTTATTTCCAATAAGTTTTAAAATTCTCATAATATTGCTAAATAAAGCAAACAAATATTGGCAATTCTTAGAAATATATGGGCAGAACAAAATGATAAAGCATCAATTTGGCAGGATTTGTTAAATGGCGATAAGAACGCTTTAGAGTTGATAATGAATGAATATATGGATTCCCTTTTTTTATATGGGAAACGTTTTTCCACAGACAATGCCTTTATTGAAGATTGCATTCAAGACCTTTTTATTGGAATTTGGCAAAGACGGGATTATTTAAGTGCAGCCGTAAACATAAAGTCCTACTTGTTTTCATCTTTTAGGAGATTGATACTTAGGAAAATTAAATTATCAAAAAGAATACCCTTCACTTCATTTGATGATGGTTTCAAAGAATTTCATTTTGAATACGCTATTGATAATAAAATAATTAAAGATGAAGATGCACGTGCTGTTGCCAATAAAATCAAAATCTTGATGGATGGATTGCCAAAAAGACAAAAAGAGATTATTTATCTAAAATTCTATGAATCCTTAAATAGAGATGAGATCGCCGAAATCATGCAAATAAGTACACAATCTGTTTCTAATCTTTTGCAAAAAGCATTGGTTAACCTTCGGTCTAACAATGAAATACTTCCACTATTAATGACTATTCTCATCTTTTTTATGGTAGTGCACATCTAATTAAACTTTTCTTTATTTTTTTAATCCGACTTGTTGTTAACCTTACAGGGAATATTGAGTGAAATTCTTTCATGTAATGGGGTATGGAAATATGATTTTATACTCTTTTAACTAAACAGTATTTTAGATATATCAAATAGATAGCTTTTTTATTGTATTGGATTTGAAGGTCTGCCTTTTGTTTGAAGTATTCGGGTTACTTGGTAATTTTAAGCTTGAAAAAGGGATATAAATATAAATTGCTTGGTTTGTCTTCTATAGATTGTAATCAATTTAACAAAGAAATTTTTGGATTTAAAGGATATATTAGCCATGGTTTTCTACTTTCTGATAATGTTACTATAGATTCAAAGAATTTAATTAAACTACACAAAATAAGTTACATGAATAAATCATTTATTAAATTAGGAAGTGGCAAGTCTAATTGTTTATTTTCTAATCAAATTAGGACACTCTATCTTCTAGTCTTTCTTTGTTCATTCTCTATAAGTTCGATAGCCCAAAACAAAGTCATCAAAGTTGCCTGCATTGGCAATAGCATCACCTATGGTTCAGGAATGAAAAATCAATTGAGGGATGCCTATCCCTATGTTTTAGGGAGAATGTTAGGTGACGGCTACGAAACCCGCAATTTTGGAGTGAATGGTTCCACTCTTCTACGGAATGGAAACAAGCCCTATTGGAATACAGATGCTTATCCAAAAGCAAAGGATTTTAACCCCGACATAGTCATTATTAAATTAGGTTCTAACGATTCGAAACCCATTCATAAGGCTATTTGGGGGCAGTTTGAAAAAGACTTAATAGATATGGTAGATACCTTTAGAATGCTACCATCTCATCCCAAAATTTATCTCTGTTACCCTGTTCCTGTATTAGGTATTGGAAATTTCGGTATCACCGATTCTATTTTAGTCAAAGTCATTATACCTTCAATCAAGAAAGTAGTTGAATATAAAAAGACAGAATTTATTGATTTACATACAGCATTGACAGGACAAGATTCTCTTTTTCCAGATAGAGTTCACCCTATTCCTGCAGGTACAGTACTCATAGCAAAGGCCGTCTATAAGGCTCTAACGGGAAAAGATGGCATAAATATTCCTCAAGAATTTCCAGGAAAGAAAGGGATTTGGAACAAACATGACCGATACGATTTTATATTCAATGAAAAGAATGCAACAGTAGTTGCTCCTTCAATCCCTGCAAAAGGCAATCCATGGGTATTTCGTCCCGCTTTCTTTGGAGCCTTTTCGCAAGCTGATTCTTCCTTATTAAATATGGGATACTTTATTGTTTATCTTGATTTGACTCATTTATATGGCAGTCCAAATGCACAAAAGATATTTAGTGGGTTTTATGATTATCTCTTAAAGAGTTATCAGTTCTCTCCAAAAGTTACGCTTGAGGGTCTAAGTCGAGGGGGATTGTTTGTATTGAATTGGGCGGCAAACAATCCTGAAAAGGTTGCCTGTATCTATGTGGATGCACCCGTTTGTAATATAAAGAGTTGGCCTAGTAAGAAACAGTCAACTCTTTGGAATAGTTTTTTGAAAGAATACAATATTTCAGATGCACAGGCTGATACTTTGAAATGCAGTCCTGTAGATTATGCAGAAAAATTGGCAAAATCAGGATTGCCCATATTAGATGTATGCGGCGATTCCGACAAGACGGTTCCTTTTACTGAAAATACTTTGTTGCTAAGAAACAAAATGACAGCAGCAGGTGGAAATTTTCGGATAATCACTAAGCGTGGGGTGGATCATCATCCACATAGTCTTGTTGACCCCTCCCCAATTGTGAATTTCATACAGCAACACCAAACAGAATATCTTGCCAAACAACACATAAATTATAGGGGCAATCTCAATAACTCTCGCTACATTTTTGAAAATAAAAAACAGGGAAGGGTAGCTTTCCTAGGCGGTTCAATAACCGAAATGAAGGGTTGGCATAATATGGTAATGGAGCAATTAAAACAACGTTTCCCTGAAACTAAATTCGACTTTATAGAGGCAGGTATTGGTTCCACAGGAACAACTCCAGGTTCATTCCGAATAGAAAAAGATGTTTTGAGTAAGGGAAAAGTTGATTTGTTATTCGTAGAAGCTGCCGTAAACGACCATACAAATGGCTTTGATTCCTTGGCTCAAATACGGGGTATGGAAGGGGAAGTCCGTCATGCCTTATTAAGTAATCCTGATATGGATATCATCATGCTGCATTTTATTTATGACCCATTCATTTCCATTTTCAATCAAGGGCAAACGCCAGATGTGATTTTGAATCATGAAAAAGTGGCGGATTACTATCAAATTCCTTCTATCAATCTAGCACAAGAAATAGCCGAAAGAATGCAATTGAAAGAGTTTGACTGGAAACAATTCGGGGGGACGCATCCTTTGCCATTCGGTCATCAATTTTATGGGGCAGCCATTGAGAGATTAATGGATAAAATGTGGTCTGCTGATTACTCCGAAGTAAAACTTAAATCACATATAATCCCATCAAAACCGTTAAATGAGTTTAGTTATTTTAAAGGCAAACTGATTGATCCAAAAGAAGCTAAGATAAAAAAGGATTGGAAATATCAATCACCGTGGACTCCAACAGTTTCAGGAACTGTGAGAGAAAGGTTTAGAGGGATTAGTGTATTGGAAACCTTAAAGCCCTGTGCAGAACTCTCCCTTGATTTCAAGGGAACTGCCATTGGAATTTATACACTTCCTGGTCCTGATGCAGGAATAATAGAATATAGCGTTGATGGTGTGAAGTTTTCTAAATTAGACTTATTTACCAAATGGAGTAGTAATTTATACATTCCTTGGGTATATACTCTTGATGCTGCATTGAAAGACAAAAAGCATAAATTGACTTTACGTATGTCTGATGAAAA
>CANCKV010000411.1 GCA_947378615.1 Chitinophagaceae bacterium
ATTCATGGTATTGACCCCCAAATCAGCATGACTACCAATAGTAACTCCAACCACATTTTTCCAGATACAGTCTCTTTGGTGGCTACGATTGTCAATCCAAATATTGCCAATTGTATCTCTACTTTCCAATTTTATGACAATGGTTTGCCAATTTCAGGGGTGACCGTGACTAAAAAACAGGTTTCTTACGATACCGTCACTTACACGGCTTCTTATACAAACGGCACTTATGGTAATCACGCCATCACCTGCAAAATCACCGACGCACCAAATTGGCAGTATAACTCAAGTACATATAGATATACCACCGATTCGGCTATGACATGGTTAGGTAATACTAATTCCGATTGGAATACGGCTTCCAATTGGTCAAAAAACCGTGTTCCATTAAGTTCCGATGTGGTAATTATTCCTACTCTCTCCCCAAATATGCCTGTTTGGACAGGTGGTACCACGACTGTAAATAGATTAACCTTAAAGTCGGCAGCAAGTCTAACCATACAAACTGTGAGCGATACTTTAGTAGTTAGTGGCGACATTCAATCCTTAGGAAGTATTTCTGGTAATGGCACCTTGAAAGTGCTTAGTACCACATCCACTCCAATCACTGCCAATCAAAATTGGGGTGTCAATATCTGTTATGGTGCAAGCAATCAAAATATAGTGGGTGGAACTTATGCTTCCTTGAGTTTTATCAATGGTAATAAGATTCTTTCTTCCTTAGATACCATCTTTATTAAGGGCAATTTCTCTGCAGGTACAGATACAATTACCCCTTCAAGTTCTACGGTAAGTTTCAATGGCACCGTAACTCAATCCATTTCGGGTACTGCAGTTTTCAATAATTTAGTTTTAAATAAAATTGGGCTTAACCTGCCCTTAAATATTAGTGGCAGTGCAATTGTTTACAATTCATTTAACCTCATTTCTGGAAGGGTGGTGAGTCCTTCAAATACAAGTCTTACCATCAACAATGCAGTCACTTCTTCAATAATAGGTGGTTCAAGCACAGCGTTTGTAGATGGATTCATAAGCAGAAAAGTAAATGCAGGAGCTAATAAATACCTATTTCCTGTCGGAGACTTTTCTGTTACCCCGCAATATCTCCCTGATACTTTGACAAATGTGACAAATGCTTGTTTTGTGACGATAGCAGCCTATAAGGGAAATTGTGGTGGTACCGTTGATGCCTCCTTGAATACTTTAAGCACCACTGAATATTGGAGTGTACAATCTTCTGTTGCAAATACAATTGCCCTGAACGTAACTCCTGCAACTTTGGGTACGAATAATATGATTGGGCAAAGTACTACCTCGAACGGCACTTATGCTTCTACAGGTGGTTTGGCTACTACTTCGAGTATTCAGGGTAGTACTATTTCCTTACAGGCAAATACCCTCAATTGGTTGGTAGCAGCATACTATCCGAATCCAACCATTAGTTCCATTACTTCTTGTATTTCGGGTAGTACAACAGGAACTTTTTATGCAAGGGACACCTTAACAATTATTGGGAATAACCTACAAAATGTCACAACCATTTCGGTGGGTGGTCAATTAGCTACTTTGTTGTTCGCCCAATCCAATTTCCCCACAATGGCAAAAGTGTTAGTCAGTAGCAATGCCTCAAATGGTAATATCACCGTTGGTTCAGTTCCATATACAGGAACCTTTATTCCAGGTTTTGTGACAAGATATGATGGTGCTTGGAATGATGGGGATACCAACAATAATTCATTGGCATACAATCAATATTCAATATGGTTAGGAGGTGTGCAGCCACCTTCAGGCAGCACTTATAAGGATACAGTGACGCTTAATAATAGTGTGTTTATGAAATCGGCAATCAGTGGTATCCAATCAATGACCATTTCATCTTATGGTAATTTCTCCATCGGAATTATTAAGACCTCCTATAACACAGGTGCAACTATCACGAACAATGGGGTATATTCTTGTTATCTCACCAACAATAACACCTATAATAGTTTGACGTTCATCAATAATGGAAAGGCTACTTTGGGCTATCAGACCTACAACAACTTAAATCTAATCAATAATGCAGGCGATTCTGTTTTGATAGTAAACTCTTTTACCACGAATGGGACTATCACCAACAATGGTTATTTTAAGGCTACAGCTTCTTTGTTTCTAAATGGGTCTTTGACGCTGAACGGTTCTTCGATGGATACAATCTCTGCTATCTTTACAAATGCTGGAACAACGGGTACAATTAACTTCACAACCGCCCCTTGTTTTACAAGCAATTTTGTTTTGAATGGTACCTATACTATTGCAGGCGATTATCCAACTTACAAGAATGCCAATCTATACTACAACACAGGTGCAACCCAAACTATTGGTTCGGAATGGAAACCGAATGTAAGTTCAGGTGCAGGTGTACCATCAGTTGTGTATATAGGAAATGGAACAGCAGGTTCTTCTGTTGCGTTGACTGCGGGGAATTCGTATAAATGTACTTCGGCATTAACTGTCAAAACAGGATGTAGTCTCAATGTTCCTTCAACTGTCTCTTTGCAAACGAATGGATTGAATATAATTGGCACTTTAGGTATCGCTGATGGCGGGCAGGTGCAAACCACTTCTACAGTATTTGTACAACCAAGTGGTATCATAAATATTGGTACTTCAACGCTTTCCTTTCCTGCATCAACTACTTCAAATGCGAGCCTAATAGTTACAGGTATTGTGAATGATTCAGGGCTTATCAATAACTATGGATATTTAAAAATGGCCTCATCCAACCTAAATCTATTGGGTGTCGGTTCTTTGAATGCATTGGCGAATTCGGTATTTGAACAGGCAAACAGTACGCCTACCCTACCTTCCGCTTCATGGGACGATTCTTCTTATTTGTATATAACAGGAGTTACTTCTTCTACGCCCACTAATTTATCTCAAAACTTTGGAAATGTGGTTTGGAACTGCCCTTCTCAAGGCACCGATATCACAGTAACTGGATTATCGAATATTGCAGGTGGATTGACCGTTTTAAACACGGGCAATAGGGTTTTGAAATTGAATAATGCCACAAATACTTATGGTGCTTTGCAGATAGGTGGTTCGGCAGTAATCAATGGAAGTGCGGTAAATGCAACGATTGCCTCCTTAAATATCGGTTACACTGTTGCAGGGGCTACTACTATAAATGGTAATGTAACCATCGGTACGAATGGGACTTTGGCTGCCTCTACTGCGGGTACTTCCCTTGCATTGAGTGGTAATTGGAGTGATGCAGGAACATTTACGAATGCCAATACCACTATCAGTTTCAATGGTTCAACTGCCACTTCACAAACGATAGCAAAGAGTGGGGGAGAGACTTTCAACAACCTCCTTATCAATACTTCGGGTGCAGGAGGGGTTTCGTTAAATAATGCAATAACAGTTGCCAACAACTTGAATCTGACGAATGGAGTCCTTTCTTTAGGGAATAACAATCTTACTTTGAATGCGGTTGCTACCGTTTCAAATGCCTCTTCTTCAAGTTATATCTTGACTTCAGGAACAGGATTGTTGATTAAGAATACCGTCAATTCTTCTGCATTTTCTTACCCTGTCGGAACGGCAACCTCTTATACCCCTTTGACGATTGCGAATACTTCAGGCACTTCAAATGTATCTGTTGCAGTTAATTCTACACTTTCAAATGGGGTAGGTAATGCCTCAAAAATGTTGAATTTACAATGGACAGTCATCGGTTCTGCTGCTACTACGGCATCGATGACTTATCAATTCAATACGACAAACGGTGCAGGTAGTTTTGACGCAACAAATCCTTGCGAATTAGGCATCTATACCAATGCTTATAACATAAGTTCTGTTGGCACTCCGAGTGGCAACAATCCGTTTACCCTCAATAAGACAGGTATTTTATTAGCAAGTGGTGTGACAAATTTATTTGTTATCGGAAATGCAAATGCAGTCAATTGCACCACAGGAACTTATGTGGGCATCAATAATGGCGATGCTGCCACTGCCTCAAATTGGTGTGGCGGTCTTCCTTCCTCGAGTACAAATGTCATCATCAGTGCGAATAGTCCAAAATTGACCACTAAT
>CANCKV010000412.1 GCA_947378615.1 Chitinophagaceae bacterium
ACCAATACAGGTTCTATCAGTCTCTCTGGGAAAGGAAGAGTCGCTTATGGTGGTGCAACAGGCGTATTTAATAATAGCGGCAGTTTTACCACAGATATGGATTTTAACTGCAAAGGCACGTTTAATAACCTAGCAAATGGGGTGCTCACTTTTACAGGTCTATCTACCGCAAGTAGTTATAATGCCATGCAAGCGAGTGTAGTTTTCAATAATCAAGGAGGAGTCCTCAATTCTGCTCCCGGTGCTAAGAATGCTATTGGTATTTCTGGTATCAATACCTTCACTGCCGGCACAATTTCTCCTGGCGGCTCTGCAATTGGGGTAATGACTATTTCTGCTGTTGCACCCGTTACTTCGCCTATGGCTTTAAAAGATACTATTAGGATACAGGTAAATGGCGACAAAACAGCTGGGACAGATTATGATAGATTGTCGGGTACTGGCGGTCTATCCTTTGACATCAGTGGGGCAACCTTGGATGTAACAGGTATTTTCAACCCTTCAAAAAAGGATACTATTACAATTGTCATTCCTGGTGGTGGAACTACTCAAGGAACTATTAATGGTACTTTTGCTTCAGTAATTGGGCTAGCAAGCGGATGGTCTGTTACTTATACTTCAGCAGGTGTTAAACTGGTTTACGACCCTGCACTTCCGGTTAAATGGGTAAGTTTCTCTGCCATTGAGGAAAATGGTATGAACGTTTTGACTTGGCAAACTGCTACCGAAACAAACAATAAGGGTTTCTATATACAACTTCAAACCATCAATGGAGATTGGACTAACCTTGGTTTTGTTGCTGCAAAAGGAAGTGCATCAAATTACAGTTTTGAGGATAATGCACCATTAGTGAACAGCTATTATCGCTTATTACAAGTTGATATAACAGGAAGTGAGAGCTATTCGAAGGTCGTGAGTGTAAACAAAATCAAGCAATATAAATTTACAATTTCACCAAACCCAACAACAGACAAGGTACACATCACTTTACCAACGAATACTATAAGTTCTAATAAAACTACCATTAGAGTATTTGATTTTTCAGGCAAGCAAGTTCTTTCTAAACTAGTAGCTAACAATAGTGTTGATATGGATTTTTCAACCTTAGCAAAAGGAACTTACATTGTTAAGGTAATTGCAAATAATAGCGTTTACACTGAAAAAGTGATTCGTCAATAATAAAATCAAGAGGGGGGAGTTTTAAAGGAAGTGGTCAACTTATAATTAAGTTGACCATTCCTGTTTAAAGCTTATACACATCATACCTTCATTTTCAATTTTCAATTCCAATTAAATCAACACAGAAAATTATTGATTCGATACCGATTCCCTTTTTTTTCGGTACGAAAAAAACTAAATCAATAGGGAATTTGAAAATTTTGGTATCGATTTCATTTTTTTTGGTATCGATTTTTAATTTTTCAGTACGGAGTCTTTTTTTTTCGGTATCGAATTCTTTTTTTTCGGTACTGAAAAAAAATAAATCAATACGGAATTAAAACTTTTTCTTGCCGATTTTATTAATTACATCATATTTGTAGCATTTAAATGTTGAAAGTTAGCCAGATGTTGTTAAATCATTGGTAAAATGTACCTGAATTTTGCTTTATTTTAGATAGTTGACCTAGGTCATGTTTCTTTCAGCACAATAGACTACCTCTGTGGCCTCGGTAGGCAGTATGTCTGCTGAATAAATAAAATATAATGCAATTAATCATTCAAGTGTTGTTTACCTTTTTAAAATTCTTGCCAGATAAAAAGGTCACTTTTGGCAAATCTGTTATTGCTGCCCTTACTTTAAATGCGACGAAATTTGCAAATCTACCTTTTACGGTAATTGCCTTGCAAGCACTTAACGATGCATTAGGTGTTGCACAAACAAATGTATTATCAGGTAGCAATGCTTCAATGACTGCTTTGAATGCTGCAAAAAAGGCTTGGAACAATGCCTTTAAATTGACTGGGAAATATGTAAATTTTATCGCAAATGGTGATGCTGCTTTGATATTGGAGGGAGGCTTCAATCATACAAAACTTGAATCTTCCCCTCACGTATTGCCTTTAATCATGGAACGACTGACATTGTTGGCAAGTATGGTAAAGGGATTTTTCAAAGCGACTGTAAAAACAGATTCAAATGTGGATATGTATGTATTTATCGCAGCACCAGAAACTGTAGTAATTACTCAAGCTGATGACACGCTGATTATAACAGTTGGTTCTATTTCTACTTATGTAAAAATAAATTCTACTCACACTGTAAATTTTTATAACCTCTCAAATGTAAAATACAATGTAAGTTCATTTGGAGTAAATAATATTGGTAATGGCCCTATTGGACCGAGTACTGATATTACTCCGAGAGGATAATTTTAATTTAAAATTTATTCATGTAAAAACGCCCTCAATTGAGGGCGTTTTTTTTGATACAATATAATCATCGAAACACTAATTTCGACCTTATTGTGAAAGTTACACCTATTTTAAGAAATGAATGGCAACGTTCAGATAACTCATTCGGTCATATCATTTATGCATATTTAATCTTTGCATTAAGGTTTCGATTAGTTTATCCTTCTCCTCTAATGATTTATCTTTTTCCTCCAATGACTTTTCATTTGCCTTCAAAGCCTTTTCCTTTTCTTCAATTTCTTTTTTTTGTATTCTCACCGTTTCCATACTTTCGTCTAGTTTACGAAGATTTTCCTCACCTTCTTCTCCCATATAATGAGTTAGCACTCGCTCGATTTCCCTTTCATCATCGAGTTCCTTTCTCTTTTCAGGGTCTGCACCCCGATGATAAAGCGTATCAATTATTTTGGTTATCATCGGTTCATTTTCTCTGATAGGCTCATACCTTTTTAAGGTCTCTTCTTCATCGCTTATAAAATAGCGTTGTTCAAAAACCGTCAATAATCTGTCTAGGGTTGTCTGAAAACGACTCTCTATTCTTGGCAACTGAACTACAAAACAATCATGTGTCAGCTTTTCGATGAAATCACTCTTCGTGTTTATGATACTCTTTGTTTGCAGGTCAATATAGTTTCTATCCACTTTTACTGCTGCTGCCTCTATTTCAGGAAGGTTAAAACCAAGAATATAGACTGTTATGATGGGTAGTGGCAGTTTCTTTTTCTTTCCATCAACCACTATCTTATCCTGTTTTTTATAATGTTCAGCTAGATAATTACGGAAACGCATGACATCAACCGGTTTTCTTGCCTTCTGAATCTCAATCAACACTTTTTTTGTGCCACCCGTTTTTATTTTGATAGTTGCCACAAAATCGAGTCGTATAAGATGGATACCTAATCTCTGAATCCCTTTCTTTTCCCATTTTTCCTTCGACATTTCTGGGTCCTTCAATTGCATGGTACTTTCGGTAGTCTTTACTTCTAGGGTTTCTATTTCTTCTTCAAGTAATGTTTCCAAGAAGAAAGTGGCAATGCGATTGTCTTCCATCAATCCTTTGAATACCACATCGTATAATGGATTTGCTATAATCATGATTACTTTTATTTTGGGCGAAACTAAGGTAAAAGAAGGAAGGAGGATAAGAGTGATGAGTGGTGAGTGGTGAGTGTTCATGTTCATGCCTGAAATATGTTGAGAGAGGAGAGACCGCCTATGATTTGCCAACTTTTCAGAAGTTGGTAAATCTAAAGTCAAACCGATTGTTGTTTAGATTTGGCAACTTTTTAAAAGTTACCCAATCAAGGTTGCACAATCATTGTTGCCAAATCGCTATTGCTAATTGTTATTTCTTATCCCCTTCACCACTATTATAAAAAAAATAGAAATTTTTTTCTTATCGGATAGGGGTAACGAAATCTTTCTTCGTCATTTTAGTTGTATGTGTTATTATTAACAGGGCAGAGAATGCCTATTAGGAAATAATTAAAAAAATATTTTTTAATTTTTAAATAGAGAATAGGGGTACACGTCCTGTTCTTCGTCTTTATTTAGTATGAATTGCTTGTCAAATAAAAAACTTGTTGATATGAATGGCTTATTTATAATACAGATGCTGCTTGTCTTCTTCTTTTATATGGCTATTGTATTGGCAAATTCTATA
>CANCKV010000413.1 GCA_947378615.1 Chitinophagaceae bacterium
GCGTTGCCCATCAATAGTAATTCTTAAATAAATTGGCACCAATCCAGCAGTAGTTGTTTTGGCTCTCTTTGCATAAAAGAGAATTGACATTTTTGTTTGCATGATGTGGTGACCATTTAATAGTTTGTAAAAGTACCCTATTACACATCATAAAACAAGATGTTCAATTAATGAACTGCTTACTGTACATGTGTTTCAGAGAAATTCGGGTATCCAGAATGTGAATATTTTCGGGTGCCCGAATTTGCCCCCTTAGCCATGCGATTTGATGAATGAAAAGATTAGGTCGGAAAACAAAACAGGCTGTAAATCATACGATTTACAGCCTGTTAGCCTGTTTTGATGAACATTTGGCGGAGAGAGAGGGATTCGAACCCCCGGACTTGTTACAGTCAATAGTTTTCGAGACTACCGCATTCGACCACTCTGCCATCTATCCCTTTGCCATTTACTAATTGATAATCCTAATTAATTAGTATTTATCCAATTATTTATCCACTTTCAATTATACTATCCATTAAAACGTTGAGCTACCACTTCCCAATTCACCACGTTCCACCAATTATTGATATAGTCCGGACGCTTGTTCATATATCTTAAATAATAGGCATGTTCCCAAACATCTAAACCTAATAGGGGAGTACCCTTCAATTCACTGATATCCATCAAAGGATTATCTTGATTAGGTGTTGAACCAACAATGAGTTTCTTATCGCTATTCAAAACCAACCAAGCCCAACCACTACCAAAACGACTCTTGCCTGCATCTGTAAATTGTGTTTTAAATGCCTCGAATGAACCGAAGTCCTTTTCAATTGCAGCTAATAACTTTCCCTCAGGTTTAAGAGGAGATTTTGCTGTCATACTCTGCCAAAATAATTCATGGTTATAATGCCCACCTCCATTATTACGCATCTTAGGAGAATACTTGGATATTTTCCCTAACAACGTTTCTAGCGAAACAGAATTGATATCCACTTTTTCTGCAAGTACAGCCTCATTCAAGTTTTTGGCATAAGTAGCTGCATGCTTACTATAATGAATTTCCATAGTTGTCGCATCAATTGCCACTTCCAAATCTTTATATCCATAAGGCAGAGGGCGTTGCGAAAAAGGGATACCTAGAACAGAAGTTGAGCTTTTTTGTGCAATAATATTTGCAAATGAAGGTAACACAGTGGCTGATAATGCGACTGCAGCAGTAGTTTTTGCAGCATCTGTAATGAATGTCCTACGACTAGTATTTTTTGTTGACATAATAAATGATTTAATTATTTGTTTTTTGAAGGCGTAATTTACTAATAAAAGTGGTTACTCTCTTATAAATTCGATAATAGGCCTCTTGATTAAATAATTGAGAGTCTCTCATTGCTTTGTAAGTAAGGAAAACGCCTACAGGAATCAATACCATCGTTGATAACCACATACCCGAAAATACACTTATTACCCCCTCGTGTGCCAATCTTTCGCCAAAAGTATTTAGTAGATGAAATACAACGAAAAAAACAATTGCAAATACTAAAGGGGCTCCTAAACCACCTTTTCTAATGATAGCTCCAAGTGGAGCACCAATTAAAAAAAGTACAAGACAGGCAACTGACAGAGTAAACTTTCTGTGCCACTCAATTTTATGGGAACCTAATGTTTGCATTTTTCGTTTAAAGTCTTCATTTATCATTTCAGTTCCCGATTTCATACTTGTAACCTGATTCAAACTTCTTTCATAAATATATCTTTTTATCGAGTCAGGAATCTGAGCGTCAAAGGGTTTATTATTGATTGATTTTAGGATTGGTATCTTTTTAGGCCATCCGGTATCAGCGTATTTGGTAAAGGTTATCGATGGATTCACCTCAACTTCAAATCTTTTGATATAAAAACTATCCGTCTGATGCAAAGAATCAATCATCGTATTCAATTGTCGGATACTTAACATCTTTGGGTCATAACGAAATGCACTATCGGTAGTATTGCTCATACTAAAACTTTTCAAATCAAATACCTTCTTATAGGTACTGAATCCAAGTCGCACATATTCTGTATTCTTAGTGTTTCGCATTCCTCGTTCGGTGTAACGAACTCCGTTGTGAAGTATAAATTCTAGAAATTGTTTGTCAGGCGTCACACGCATGATTCCATGTTGTGCAATTAGAATATTGTCTTGTAGGTTATAGTTTTTTTCAAAAATGACGATATCATGTATGGTACTGTCATCCTTATCTTTTTTACCGAGTTTGATTACATAGCCTTCTATCTTATCATAGAAAACCCCCTCTTTAATATCAAAAGATGGTTTTGAAACAATGATATTATATTTAATAGTGGCTAATTTCAATTGGGCAACAGGAATAATATTATTGGAAAATAAGAAAGCAATCCCACTAATAAACATGGTGACAACTAGCAAGGGAATCATGAAACGCAATAAGGGTATTCCTGCAGATTTAATAGCAACAATCTCAAACGTCTCTCCCAAATTTCCAAAAGTCATGATTGAGGAAAGTAGTAGTGCGATAGGAAGTGCTAAAGGAATGACGTTTGCAGCCACATAGACTACAAGTTGAAGGATGGTTAATATTTCTAGCCCTTTGCCAACTAAGTCATCAATATAGAGCCAGAAGAATTGCATTATTAACACGAATAAAGCAATTAAAAAGGTGGCAATAAATGGTCCAATAAAGGACTTGATGATTAATATGTCTAATTTTTTTATCAACTGTCGGTATCTAAAAAGTAAGTGAATAATACATTTTCAACGCTCCAAAAGTAAAGTTTTAGATGAATGGATTAAATTCTTTTAGGTTGTATAACATTTTTTTGCTTAAAGAGGTTCGTGGAGACACGAACCTTGGCAGACTGCCTCGTTTCGTGTCCTCACGAAACAAAAAAAATAATATGCACCCATTCTTTTAACACAAAGTAAGCAAGGTAAAAACAAGGAACATACAGGTTTTCGAAAAAATAGATGAATCGGTATCCGTATTAACTGTAAATCCTTGTATTTATTATCTTAACTATACTTATGTCGTTGCATATAAAAACAAAAAAGCCCACGCAAATTGTGGGACTTTTTTGAAATCTTCTATACTTAAACAAGGCATTATAAACCAGCCACAAAAAATAGTGACAAGGATTTAATACCTTTATTAAGCGCCTAGTCTATGAAACAGTTCTTTAATCTGATATTTCCAAAGTTGACTTTGGTCTTTAATATCTTGCTTTTCAGCAAAATCATTGATAACAAGTATCGTTTGATTAGAGATTTCAGATTGTTCAATCCTAAACTCAAAGTACTCATCTTTTTCAAAATGCAACCAACGATATCTAATAAAAACATCTTCGTCGGAATCAACAATTGCAGCTTTATCAGGAGTATTTCCGCCCCAAGAAAAACTATAAACGCCTTCCCACTCATCAACCTTGTCTGCAAACCATTCCTGCAAGCCAGCTGGTGTACTTAAAAAGTCCCACAAAATAATTGGGGAACACCTCACTGGAAATTCAAGTGTGTATAATTGCTTTTTACTCATTCATTAATTTATTTATCTACTTACAATCGTAGGGGTGCAATAATAGAAAATTATAGGTACTTTCCAAATGTTTTTTTTAAACAATGTAAATTAAACCAATGATTATTTGATTTCGATGAAACTCAACCTCTTTAATAGTACAAAAAACCATTGTTCTTCAATGATTTAATAACTAATTTTCGTGAAATAATATTCTTTAAGAATTGCAGAGGTTTACTAAAATGCACCTACTTAGGTGGGCATATTTCAGATAATTCACAGATTTTCACAAAAAACTACAAGGATTGAACCCGTTGACTAGTTCATTTTCTTTTTCTGTTTAGAAAACATACTTGTGTTCCTTTCTTTTTCCTTGATTAGGACTTATAAAACTTCTTTTAAGAGAGTTGTTCTTAATGCTACGAAGTAAAAGTTATAGGCGTCTGATTGTCTTCTTCAAGAGTAGTTAATAAAAACTTTGCTACCATTTTATTTCCCATCATTCTCTTGAAAACCACATCGAATATTAGATTTGCAATTACTAGTTAATTT
>CANCKV010000414.1 GCA_947378615.1 Chitinophagaceae bacterium
TACGGTAATGTCCATAATAAAAGTAATTCCAATGATAATGCCAGCCATAGTATTCATGCCAATAATAGGGTTCCCAAGAACTCCAATAAGTGGGATAATAATCCCAATACCAAGGTGACACCCAAGGAGAATAGGATGGCATGTATACATATCTTACAATAGGCCAGCTAGCAATTACATAAGTTGTCGTTCTTTCAACTTGAATAGTAGTACTAGCTCCCATCGTATACCCAGGATTCGGGGTTGCAGCTACATTTTGTTCTTCTGAATCAAAATTAGGCTCCACTATATAGTCTTTCCCATACAAATCTTCATCTCCAATAATTTGAATTTGCACCTGACCTTCTTTATTTTTCTGAACAATAATCACAGCCACATCTTGATTTTCTTTTCCGTTGACAGGAGTCTGCAAGACGATGTTATGAACGGCTCCATCAATATTATCTACTATTTTGATGTAATCAATTTTATTATCGCCATTCAAATCAAGGTTGTTGATTTTAGAATCCTTTTCGTTTAGTTTCTTTTCGAAACCCTCTAAGGTTTCAGATTCCTGGAAAATTTTTAATACCGCATACAAATTAAGATTGTCTCCGGGTAGGTTTAATTTTTCTGAAGTCGTTTGGGCTTTACTGAATGAAACTCCAAAAAACAACAATGATAGTATTGCATATTTCTTTATCATATCAAAATTTTTAAATAATGAAATAGAGAACGAATAATAGTAAATATAATTAAAATGAACTTAATACAAGATGATAGACAACTTTCAATCGTTAAAGTTTAATGACCAGTTTGAAAATACCAAATCAGACGCATTGATAATCACAATATTCAAAAAATGTTTACACTTCCTAGATTAAATTAGACTAATTAGGCCTTATTCTGTAAGCTACCATTTATGATTACATATAAGCGATTCATGAAAAAAACTACTCTTTCTGAGCGTAATCAATAGCCCTATGGCCATTTTATATAAATATTCACAAATAATTCTTTTTAGAACCCACAAGAATTATGGCTACTTCAAAAAAAGGGGTAATTTGCGCTCTAAAATCAAATACAATGAATAAATCATTACTCTTTTTTCTTTCATTATTATTGACTTTCCAAATCTCTACTTTCGCTCAAAAAAGCCCAGGTAGAAATTGCGGAACAATGAGCTACTTGTCTGATCAATTACAAAAAGATCCTACGCTGGCGGAAAGAATGAATCAGATTGAGCAACAAACCAACCGTTATGTCGCAAACAGAACTACTGCATCAAGTGCTTCCGCTGCATCTACCGTTGTTATTCCGGTTGTTTTTCATGTACTATATAATACCACTGCACAGAATATTACTGATGCGCAATGTATTGCTCAACTCAACCAATTGAATAAAGATTATTCAAAATTAAATAGCGATACCACTAATATTCCTACTGCATTTAAAACATTGGCGGCAAACACTAATATTCAATTTTGTTTGGCACAAAGAGATGCAAACGGAGCAGCAACGACAGGAATTATTCATAAATCCACTACAACAACTTCATTTTCATCTGATGATAAAGTAAAATACTCTACCTCAGGAGGAGACAATGCTTGGCCTTCTTCAAGTTACCTCAACCTTTGGGTTTGTAATTTAGGTGGTGGCCTATTAGGATATGCTCAATTCCCAGGCGGAACTGCAGCAACGGATGGTGTAGTATTGATCTATACTTCTGTAGGTAGCATGCAAAGCCCTAGCGCAGGCACACCTTATAATTTAGGAAGAACGGCTACACATGAAGTAGGACATTGGTTAAACCTCCGTCATATTTGGGGTGATGCCAATTGTGGAGATGATTTAGTGGGAGATACTCCTACTCAGCAAACGTCAAATTACGGCTGCCCTACTTTCCCTCATAAAACATGTAGCAATACTACCAATGGTGATATGTTTATGAACTATATGGATTATGTAGATGATGGATGTATGAATATGTTTTCAGCTGGACAATCAACACGTATGAATGCTCTTTTCGCAACAGGTGGTACAAGAGTTTCATTGTTATCTTCTTTAGGATGCCAACCTGTTTCAGCAACAACTTGCGGAGCTACATCAGCATTAACTGCTACTTCCATCACTTCAAGTGGTGCGACATTAAATTGGACAGCAGTTACGGGCGCTTCTTCTTACAATGTTCAATATAGAATTGTAGGATCAGCTACCTGGACTTCTACCACTAGTACTACCAATTCTAAAGCAATCACCGGATTAACGGCTGCTAGTAATTATGAATTCCAAGTACAAACAGTTTGCACAAGTGGAAGCAGCGCTTTCACAACATCTGCAACATTTACTACTGCAACTGCCACTTCAAGTTGTGGGGCAACAACAGGATTAACATCTAGTCTAATCACTACAACTAGTGCTACTTTAACTTGGACAGCTGTTACAGGTGCATCTTCTTATAATGTTCAATATAGAAAAGTAGGAACAACTACTTGGACTGCTACAACAAGCACAACTAATTCTAAAGCAATCACCGGATTAACGGCTGCTAGTAATTATGAATTCCAAGTTCAAACAGTTTGTAAAACTGGTAGCAGCGCATTCACTGCATCCGCTACGTTTACTACTTTAGCAGCTACCTCTTGTATTAGCACTTATGACAATTCCACTAACGGAACAACTGCAGGATCAGCATTGATTCCATTCAATACCAACATTACAGGATTGATCAATGTATCTACAGATATTGATTACTATAAATTCGCCATAACTAAAGCAGGGACAATTACCATTACACTAACAACACTGCCTGCCGATTACGATTTATCATTATTCAATAGTGCAGGAACACAAGTAGCTACCTCTGCTAATTCAAGTACCACAAGTGAATCAATTAGCTATACTGCAGCTATTGGAACATATTACGTGAAAGTATTTGGTTATGGTAGTGTATTCAATGCGACATCTTGCTACACTGCAAAAGTTCAATTAGGCACTGCTACTAGACAAGAAAACCAAACTACCTCATCAAATGAGTTTGTAAAGATTTTCCCTAATCCTGCTCATGAGCATTTACAGATCAGTTTGAAAAATAATATTACAAGAGGTTGCAGTTACACCATCATTGATTCAAAAGGAACGATTGTAAAAGAAGAGAAGCTATTTACAAATCCACAATACATTGATGTTTCATCATTGACTAAAGGATTCTATCTAATTAAGATAAACAATGGAGGATCATTCACTACAGAAAAGTTTATGAAGCTCTAATTAAATCTTCACAATTTTATATTTAAAAACCCCGATTGAAAAATCGGGGTTTTTAATGTTTATTTAATCATTACCCCTTTTTTAAATGGAATAACATTCTCTTTTGCTCAATAATGGCAGGCTTGGGCATAAACAAAGTGTCATACAACAAAGGGCTAGCTGGATAAGGTAAACTTTTTCGAACCCAAGAATACTTGTCAGTAGCGCCCCAAGTTTTAAAAGTTTTTACAGCTTTTGATTGTATAGAATGTTTTAATATTTGAGCAAAATATTTGCCCTGTAAATTAAACTCTGCTTCAGTGGGAAATTCAGATAAGGCAATATCAAATTCAGTTATATGAACCGGAAGGCCAACGCGCGCGTAATTAGATAACATTTGATCAAAAGAAGCGAAATCGAATTCATTATTTTGTCCGCCAGGTTGTTCAAAAAGTTTTTCATCTTTAATAGCACAATGCAATTGAATGCCCATGCCATCTAATATTATACCTTCTTCTTTTAAGGCCAAATACAGCTTCAAGCAAGCATCTCCCATTTTACTTTTAGTAGTAGCGTTGCCCCATTGATTATAAATATATTTAAAATCACCCCCCCCTATTTCTTTGGCAATTTTATATCCTTCTATTAAATACTTTGGGAATTTATAATGTTTGCCTTGATACCAACCCATATTCATCCAAACATTATTATCTGTATTCCATTTGAAATCTCCATTATTTTCAAGCCCTAGCAAAGCTTCATTCACCACATCAATATATTCAACTTTGCCTCTGTAACGATTTAACATCGTATCAATCCATTTCTCCATAAT
>CANCKV010000415.1 GCA_947378615.1 Chitinophagaceae bacterium
CAATACACCTTAGGGTTTCAAACAAGTCAATTAAGGATAGTACAATGAATAGAATAGTTTCTAACAAAATAGATAGTAAGGAAGTTGTAAGTAAAAAACACACTTACATCAGACATATCTTGCTCAATTTATTTTGATTGTATTCCTAACACATGATTTTATACTATAAATCCTTGTGTTCTTTGTACAAACTTTGTGTTCCTTGTGGTAAAGTCTCTTTGGTAATTGCAACTTATCACTTACATCAAACTTCTTTTTTCACACCACAAAAAAGCGTTAGCTTTCTATTATGACAAAAAATTACTCATCTACTTGTTTTAATTTATTTAGAACGGTTACCCTGTGTTTGGCCACCCTATTGTTTTTGGGTACTGCAAAGTCTCAAACTTTGGCTACTTGGACATTGAATAATGTCAACAAATACACACCTACTGCTGTTGCAGCAAATGATACCGCCGGATTGTTTGCTCCCGATCCTAATTTCGGAACGCTTTTCTCTGCAACAGGTGGTTATAGGATAAAGCAGCTTTTGGCTTGGCCATCAACAATTCCTACGGGAAATACCTATAACTTGGATTTCCCTATTTCTCCTAGGGCAGGATATGATTTGACATTGACCGATATCAGCTTTTCTACCCCTCTCACTACGAATATTGTTACCGGTGGTGCCTCATTTTTTATGACTCCATTTTATCAGATTGATGGAAAAGGAAAGTGGTTACCCCTCGCACCTGCACAATTAGTTACTAATACTACTACCTCGATTACGATTAGTGGTTTGAACCTCCCCCTATATAATACCCACACTTATGTGATAAGATTTTATGTAACTAGCCCTACAGGTGCATTAAAGAATGATTATTTTGGGATTCTCAATGTGGTCTTTTCAGGCAATTCTACAACTGCCTCTATCAAACCCATTGTAACTACTCTTTTAGCTACAAAATCTCAAACTTCCCCTAAATATGCAGGGAATGGGATTGGCACTTACTCTTTTTCTGGTACTCAATTATCGAATGGTGGATATCAAATACTTTCTCAAAGCGGTGTTTGTTGGACTACAAACGCTACAATTCCCCCTGATGTTTCCTTGCCTACCAAAACTATTGATGGCAGCAATGGAATTATCAATGGAAATATCACCAATCTGAATGCAGGCACTACCTATTATATTCGGGCCTTTGCAATCACTCAATTAGATACCATTTATGGTTCTGTTCTATCTTTTACTACTGATGCCCCTACAATACCTTCGCTCAACTCGATTACAGTTTCAAATGTACTTTCAAGTAGTGCTGTTAGTGGTGGTGACATTTCAGATAGTGGAGGAACGGCTATTATTCAAAAAGGGGTTTGTTGGAGTACTATTTCAGGTACTGAAACAGTGGTGTCTGGCAATAATTATACGAATGATGGGACAGGAAGTTACACATTCAAAAGTTCCATAAAATTATTGACACCTTCTACAACTTATTATTTGAAGGCTTATGCGATAAATAGTATCGGGATTTCCTATGGTAACGAAATAAGTTTCACCACAGCAGCACCGGTTCCTGTTCTTACGGCAATTCCATCTAACTTGTCATTTTCACCTGCTGTTATCAATAGTCAGTCGGTTATATTGTCCTACACATTGTATGGTTCTTACTTGAATCCTACAGTTGGGACGATTTCTGTGATACCACCTGCAGGATATTTAGTTTCTACATCACCCTATAGTGGTTTTGTTAATTCTACTGCTGTGTTGTCTATTCCTTATGGAAATGGAACTGTCAATACCAAAATATATGTAAAGCAACTTACGACTAGTTATGGCATAACAAATGGTGTCATTCACCATAGTGGCGGCGATGCCATCTTCCCAAATGTAGATTCTGTAAATTTGACTAGTAATGTAATGCAAGACCCTACCCTACTAACTAATATGGGTACTGATTTTTGGGCAGGATTTGGAATGGAGGAAAATATGAAAACCGCAACAACACAGTTTGATACCACAAAAGGAACTGCAAGAGGTGCACATTTCTCTCTATATATTGCAACAGGAAATCAACCGGCTACGGTAGTAGTAGAAATACCGGGTCTTCCAAATGCGGTAACTTTTCCGAGAATTGTTACCATTCCTGCTAATTCAGTATCACAAATTGGAGGTTTTCCTATTGGTGATGGCACTTTTAATAACGCAGCAGGCTTGCCCGATAGTAGATTGTATTATACGGGTGTTAGCAATAGAGGCATTCATATCTATTCGTCGAATGGTGTTCCAGTAGCTTGTTGGCTTTATGATTGGGCTGCAAACAATTCGGCAGCAGGTGCAATGGTTTTACCAACTGCCTCTTGGAAGTCTTCATACATTGTGCAAACCTATGGGGGTACCACCTCAAACACGGGTATTCCGAGTGCTTATTATTTTGTGATTGCAAAAGAAGACAACACAATTATTAATTTTAAACCCACTGCACCAATAGTAGATTCTGTGTCTTCTCCAATTATTTCCAAAGTGGCAGGAGGAACGATTGCCTATCCTGTAAATACCACTACAGGTTATCAAGTAAAATTGAATAAGGGTCAAGTATTTAATGCTGTTGGCTTAGTGGATGCAGCGACACTAAAAAGTTATGACTTGAGTGGTACAACTGTTTCAAGCGATAAAAACCATCCGATTGCGGTGTTTGCAGGCAATAGTCGCACTTTGATAAGTGTGCCTAGTTTAAATTGTATTCCAACAGCTGGTTCAGACAATTTGATTCAACAAATGTTTCCAATGTCAACTTGGGGTACAAAATATTTTACAGTTCCCACAAAAACAATGGAATATAATATTTACAGGATTACTGTACAGGACACAAATACGATAGTAAAAGTTGACGATTCTGTTTTGAATAAAACGGCAGTTATTTGGAATTCAACAGGGATGTATTATCAGGTTGAAGGAAATAAAGGAAAGAAAATAGAGAGCAACGTTCCTGTGAGTGTGGCGCAATATATATTACCCGGAAATGCGTGTGGTGCTGCCACAATTGGAAATAATGGTACAGGAGACCCTGAAATGATATTGCTAAGTCCCGTTCAACAGGCGATTAAAACGACGACTGTTTATACATCAGATTTCAAAAGTGGGGCAACAGCAGGTGGATGTTATATTAATGTAGTGATACCTACTAGCGGAATACCTAGTTTCAGATTGGATAGTTCATCGAATATTTCACAAATGGTAGATACAGGTGCGAGTAGCTTTAATGTGGGTCAAGCATATTTAGCGTCAGCACTTACCCGAATTGACAGCGCTTTCAGACCTTATCCACAGGATACTAGTTATTCTTGGGCTAAATTCCATGTCTCCTACCCTACCATTCATACCCTTTCTGCAAATGTTGGATTTAATGCAATAGCTTATGGTGTGGCAAATGGAGAAAGTTGGGGCTTTAATGCGGGTTCTTCATTATTAGATTTAACCGCACTAGACCCTTTTCCTTCTGTTACTATTACTTCGAGCGATACTGTCATCAATACTGGAACAAGTGTGACATTTACAGCAAATGTTACTAAGTCAGGAGTATCGTTAGGTTATCAATGGCTACTGAATGGCAAAAATATAGCAGGAGCAACTGACTCTACATTTACAACTACTAACCTATATAATAATGATACTATCCGTTGTTTGGTAATAAATGGAACAACAAGTGCCCTCTCTAATCAGATTGTTATGAAAGTAAATATTTGGATAAAAGGCAATGTGAAAAGGTTTGATGGCATTGTGATTCCTACAGTAAGCGTTAGTATTAATGGTGGCAATACTATGGTCACGGACTCATTAGGGAAGTATAGCTTTAATGTTCCTCAAGGATATGATTACGTTGTGATGCCATCTAAAAATAATGATAAGACGATTGCTAACGGAGTAAATGGCACAGATATTAGCCTACTTCAGAGTCATATCCTAAAAAAAGTGATTTTTAACGCTCCATATAAACTGATTGCTGCTGACGTAAATAATGATGGTGTAGTGAATGGTACTGATATCGCCTTGATTAAATCATTGATATTAAA
>CANCKV010000416.1 GCA_947378615.1 Chitinophagaceae bacterium
ATCGACAAACATAAAGTATTTGTACAAAAAAATGTACTTCTTGACACAAAATTAAAATTGGAAACGAATATTTTACGTTTAGATATGATTAATAGTGTGGTTAGTGGCAACAAATTTTTCAAATTACAGTTGCCTGTAGCAGCCGCTATTAAGGAAGGGAAAACAACAATTGCAACATTTGGAGGTGCATATTCCAATCACATAGTTGCTACAGCCTGTTATTGCAAAGAAGCCGGATTAAATAGCATAGGTGTGATACGTGGGGAACAGGCGACAGAGTTAAGCGAAACAATGAAGGATGCAGCTTCTTTTGGGATGAAATTATTTTTTATGTCAAGGGAAGAATTTAAAACCAAGGAAAAGATAAAGTCACAAATTGGAGATGATTCCTATTATTGGATTAACGAGGGTGGATACAGTCGGTTAGGGGCTGAAGGGGCAATGGATATTTTTGAATGGATTGATGAGTCCTATACGGATATTGTATGTGCAGTCGGAACAGGGACAATGATGGCAGGATTGATTGCCGCGGCATTGCCTCACCAAAGAGTTACAGGGATTTGTGTTTTGAAAGGTTATGAAGAACAGATTGTTGATGTAAAATATTTATTAACAGAAGAAGAACAATTAAAGTCTTTTACAATTTTGCACGACTATCATTTTGGTGGTTATGCCAAGCATCCTTTGCAACTACTCGAATGGATGAACAATTGTTACAAACGCTATCAAATCCCTACTGATTTGGTTTATACCTCAAAGGTTTGTTTTGCTGTTGAAGACCTAATCCGAAAAGGGTACTTTGCTGAAGGGAGTAAGATTATGGTGATACATAGTGGTGGGCTACAAGGTAATTCTTCATTGAGCAAAAAGTTTTCGTTGTTGTATTAGTTCAACTTCCATATTCAACTCAGAATAAAAAACATATAAAGGAATTAAAATGATAATTGTCGTAGACTCATTTCAAAACCCTATAAAAAAGAATTTTTAAATTTAAAGGAAATAACACAAAAGACTCAAACAAAAGGTATTATTATATTTCAACTGAACATCAATCAATCAGGAGCTTTCAAAATATGGGAAACCTATTGAGTAGAAATAAAAAAAGAAGTCCCGACAATAAAATTATTACCGGGACTCTTTAGCTTTTATCTGCATTTGAGATACAATCAATAATTGTAGCGTAAGAATTGATGTATAATGAATTCAAAACGATAAATTCAAAACAGAAAATTTTAAATTAATGTACTATGCAATGATACAAGTAAACACTTTTGTCCAAGGGCCCCAAGCACCACTTTTTGATACCCATCTAGCAAAATAGTAAACAATCTTTCCTTTATCTGCCATATCAAACAATATAGTAGAACCTGATTTCTTAAGGTTTCTCTTTTGAGTAGTATCTGAAAAGTCGGTAGGTTCATCTCCACCAATCTTATACCAAATTTCACAAAAAAATACACCTGCAGGCTTACCAATTCTGTTTGTCGCAGCATTACGCATGGTCAGAATCTGATACAATGATTCTCCATTTGTCACTTTCATGATTGGAGAAGTGTCCACGTCTTTTATAGGCGTGTGATTTTTGTTAGGCGAGTGGATACCCATTGCAGCCTTGTGTTCAGGACTAATCAACGGATTGTTAATTAAACTTTTGGTGTAAATGGTTTCTAAGGCAGGATGAAAAGTGTCATTCATGTAAGCATCCCTTGTTAGGGTATTTCCTTGACTCTTAGTCATAGGGTTTACGCTTGCATCATACAAAGGGGTGTAAACAGTTTGAATACCTACAATTGTAGCTATAACAGTTGCTAACATACCCCAATCTTCTCCATTTTCCTTTATTAATTTAATAACCACTTTTTGGCGTTTATTAAATTGTGAAGTTACTTTTGTAATACTAAAAATATCCATTTCTTTTTTTGAAAAAAGTTTTGATGAACTTCCTTCGCGGATAAAGGTGAGAGGTATTATTGGATAATCAATACATTTAAAAAAATAAAAATTGACTTTTTAATGCCGTTATTTTAATAAAAAAATCGAATAAAGGCTAGTATCAATGAGTTAGCCATAATTGTTTAAGGTAAATAAATATTTGAAAAGACCCAACTTTATCAAATTAATGATAAAAAACTGAAATAAATGAATTATTAAACAATAAAAGCTGGAGAAATTTATTTTTCAGACCAATTGTTTGATGAAACAAGTCAGTTATTTCATCAAACAATTGCGTTATCATAACTGATATTGCATTTGTAAGTTGAAATAATGCAATTATTTCATCTTACAAGTCAGCTATTTCATCAAACAAGTGCGTTGTGATAACTGACATTGCATTTGTAAGTTGAAATAGTGCACTTATTTCATCAAACAACTCAGCTATTTCAACAGACATTGGCTTTGTAAAATGATTTAATGCAGCTGAATCATCAAATAAATCAATTTTTAAAAAATTGACTTAGAAAAGAAAACGTGTAAAAAGCTGAATTGTATTTTATTTACCCAATATTTGTTCACATTTTCATTGATTCCATAAAAAAAATGATAAGTTGCGACAATTACTCCTTTTTGAAAATAATCAGAAGGATTTACCACTTTGAACAAATGGATTATCACAACGTAACACAATAAAATATTTTGTTTTCCTTGTTTTGCCTCAGTTTATTTAGTGGTAGAAAAATATATTTAAATAAATGCCCATTTGGGTAAATATTATGGCTTTATCAAATTACGAAGAAAGTGACATTAAGAGTCTCGATTGGCGCGAACATATTCGCCTTAGACCGGGGATGTATATTGGAAAATTGGGGGATGGTGCCGCAGCAGATGACGGTATCTATGTACTAATAAAGGAGGTTTTGGACAACTGTATCGACGAACACATGATGGGCCATGGTCGTCATATAGACATTGTTTTAAAAGAAAAGGTCGTGTCCGTAAGAGATTATGGGCGAGGAATTCCTTTGGGAAAGGTGGTAGATGTAGTTAGTAAAATTAATACCGGAGCAAAGTACGATAGCAATGCCTTCCAAAAAAGTGTGGGATTGAATGGAGTAGGTACGAAGGCTGTTAATGCTTTGAGTAGTTATTTTAAAGTAACAGCATTCAGAGAGGGGAGGAAGAAGACTGCCGAATTTGAAAGAGGGGTATTGCTTAAGGAACATGCAGAGGAAGCAACAACAGAAGAAAATGGTACTGAAGTGAGTTTTATTCCTGATGAAACGATTTTTAGGAACTACCATTTTTTGCATGAATATATAGACAATCAACTTTGGAATTATTGTTATCTGAATGCAGGACTAATCATTGATTTCAACAATAAAAAGTATGTCAGCAAGAATGGATTATTGGATTTGCTGAAAAGAAAAACGCCTGAAGAAGAGTTGCGTTATCCAATTATTCATCTGAAAGGTGACGATATTGAAGTGGCTATCAGTCATAATAATGATTATGGAGAGGACATATTTTCATTTGTCAATGGACAGTTTACCACTCAAGGTGGAACGCATCAGCAGGCTTTTAGAGAGGCTTATGTGAAGACAATTCGTGATTTTTTCAAGAAAGATTACGAAGCTGCAGACATTCGGCAAAGTATTGTGGCTGCAGTAGCTGTTAGGGTACAAGAACCTGTATTTGAGAGTCAGACAAAGACGAAGTTGGGCTCCCAAAATATTAGTGAAGGTGGAAAGAGTATGAAAAATTTCATACAAGAATTTTTGAGTAAAGAATTAGACAACTATTTACACAAGAATCCTGCTACTGCCGATTCAATCAAAAGAAGAATAGAACAGAGTGAAAGGGAAAGGAAGGAATTGAGTGGCATCAGGAAGTTGGCAAATGATAGGGCTAAGAAAGCGAATCTCCATAATAAGAAATTGAGGGATTGCAGGATACATTTCAATGATGAACCACCTGTAAAAAATCGGGAAGAGTTTATTAGTAATCAAAAGAATACCACTGTATTCATTACGGAGGGTGATAGTGCGAGTGGGTCAATTACGAAGGCAAGAAGAGTGGATACACAGGCCGTATTTAG